>NZ_JBICZB010000038.1:0-26418 GCF_043201815.1 Kitasatospora sp. NPDC048296 | reverse complement strand
TTCATCTTATCTCGCACCGGGGCGGGGGGGGGGCGCCCCCCCCCCCCCGCGGCTGCCCCCCCCCCCGCCCGGGCCCCGCCCCGGCCCGGCACCCGCGCCCCCCCCCCCGACTGCCCTCGTCTCGGCGGAGGTTGCCGCTAGTCCTCCGTGGTGCGACGGCGGCGGGTGCCGACCATGCCGAAGGCGCCGCCGATCAGCAGCAGCGCGCCGGCTCCGGCGACGATCACGCTGGTGGCGTCGCCGCCCCCGGTGGAGGCCAGGGGCTGGCCGTGGGGGTCCCCGGTGGGGGTGGCCGTGGGCGCGGCGGCGGCAGCGGCGGCAACGGGGGTGGTCGCCGTCGCGGTGGGGACCACCGCTGACGACGGGGTGGCAGTCGTAGTGGGGGTGACCGCCGGCGACGGAGTCTCGGTCGTGGGGACGGGGGCAGGGGTACGGGTCGGGGTCGGCTGCTGCGGCGTCGGGCGCGCGGTGGTGGGCTGCCCGGTCGGCACCGGGGTCGCCGTGGCGCTCGGGGTGACCACCGGGGCGTCCGTCGGGCCGGCCGTCGGGCCGCAGTCCGCCGCGGGGGCCAGGGTGCCGGTCACGGGCGCACCGGTCGTGGTGGTCGTCGGCGAGGCGTGATGCTTCGTGGGCGAGCCGGACGGCGCCGGGGCGGACGGCGAACCCGACTCCGGCGAGGCGGGCGGGGTGGTGGGCTTGGGAGTCTTCTTCGGCCTGGCGGGCGACGGGCTCTCGGCCGGGTCGGCGGGCTGGGCGGTGGTGACCTTCGGCTCCGGAGTGTCGTCGCCGGAGCCGTCCGAGTCCCCGGAGCCCCCGGAGTCCTCCGTCGGCGTTGCCGTCTTCCCGCGCCTGGCCTCTGCCTGTGCCAGGCGCCGGCTCTGCGAGGCGCTCGCCTGCGGGGAGACCGGCGTGCCCGAGATCGGCGTGCGCGTTTCGGCGTCGCGCCGCGGGGTGGGCGACGGCGAGGCGGTGTCATCGTCGTCCGCGGGCCCGGTGGTCGTACTGGCGACGATCGTGGCCGTGGGGACCGGGTCGGGGCAGTGGGTGGCGGTGCCGGAGGGCGTGGAGTCCGCGTGGTAGCCGGCCACGATCCTGGTGAACTCGTACGGGCTCTGCTGGATCCCGCCGCAGCTCGACGCGGCGTCCTTGGAGAACGCCCCGGCGCAGGAGCGGTCCCGGTTGACGGCCCAGAAGGTGAAGCGGGCGAGGTGGTGGGCGGCGGCGAAGTCCCGCACGGCCTGGAAGTCCGCCGGGGAGACGACCTCGTCCGGGGAGTCGCTGTGCCCGTTGATGGAGGACAGGCCGGAGTGGCGCCAGGCGGTGTCCTGGTCGTAGCCGTAGGCCTTGACGAGGGCCTGCTGGAGTCCGGTGACGGCGGACTCGGTGGCGTCCACCATGGTCCCGTCGTGGCGGTCGAAGTCGAACGGCATGACCACCCAACCGTCCACCTCCAGGCTGGCCTTGGCCGCCTTGGTGATGAGGTCGGTGCCATCGGCGTCGGGGCCGTGCTCCTCGCTGCTGAAGGTGACGTAGACCTTCAGCCCGGGGTTCGCCGTCTTGACCGCCTTGAGCGCGTCGACCACCCGCTGGCGGGACTCCGCGCCGCTGAGCTCGGTGTTCTCGATGTCGATGTCGATCGCCTTCAGCTGGTAGGCGTCGATCACCTTCTGGTAGGCGGCCGCGAGTTGGCCCGCGTCGGCGCACTTCTCCCCAAGCTTGTCGCCGTCCCAGCCGCCGAAGGAGGCCACTACGTCCCCGCCGGCGGCGCGGATCGCCTTGATCTTCGCCTCCTCCTTGTCGCCGGACAGCGCGCGTTGGCCGTCCCAGGCCGGTTCGCAGCCATGGCCGGCGAGCAGGAAGGCCAGGGTGAACTGCCGGATGCCGGTCGCCTTCATGACCTCGACCGGGTCCTGCGGGTCACCCCAACCCAGGTACTCGTAGACGGCGTTGAGGCCGACCGGGTCGGTGGCGGCGGCCGGGGCGTCGTTCTGGGCGACGATCAGGACGCCGCCGGCCGCGAGCGCGGTGGCGGCGGCGGCGATCCGCCGACGGCGGCTGAGCCGGTGTTTGGGCATGGCAGGGGATCTCCTGGGCCGGGAAGGGGACGGGTCCGCCCCCGCCGCCACGGTGTCCGGGTCCGCCCCGGCACGGGCGGATCGGGGCACCGGCCCCGGTCCCGCCGGGGCCGCCGGAACGGGAGCCGGTTCGAGGTGGCACCGCGCACGGCGACCGGGGCTCGGCCCTCGGTCGCCGCCTCACGCAGGGGTCCTCAGCGAGGGACACGGAACGACACCCGCGCCCGGTTCACCACCGGTGCGACGCTCCCGGCGGAACGTCAACTTCCCGGCTCTCGAACGCTCCGGCCCGGTCAGCCGGCCGCTGCCGGTCGCAGCCCGGACGGCGCGCCGGGCCCGGCCGGTGGCGGACCGGTTCGCGCGTCGGCGGCGGCCCATCGGCGGGATCCGTCCGGCCGCCCCGCCCGAGGCTCCACGGGAGCGCCGCGCACCAGCTCCGCCAACAGCCGGTCCAGCGGGTCGGGCACGGCACCGACCGGCTCGGCACCGACCGGCTCGGCACCGCCCATCAGCGCACCCGCCGGGTCCGCAACCGCCGGGGTCGCGCTCCCAGGAGGGCTCAACTCCCCCACCGCGCGCGACGGCACGGCACGCTCGGCAGGCGTCGTACCGTCGCGCCACTGCTCGGCCGAGGCCTCCCCCTGGAAGTCTTCGAGCGTCCTGCTCAGCCGGTCCACCAACCGGACCCGTTCGGAGTCCACGGCCCACTCGGCGTCCGCGGCCCGCTCGGGGACGGTCGGCCCGGGCCCCTGGCGGACCAGTTCGCCGACGAGCCGGCGGGCCAGCCCCAGTGCCTGTTCGGCGGTCTCCAGTGCGCGGGCGGAGACGCCCCGCGCCGGGACGGCGCCCGTCACGCACTCCAGCGCCGCGCCCGCCGACCGCACCACGTGGTCGAGCAGCCGCCGGGTGGCGGCCACCCGTTCCGGGCAGGGCAGTTCGGCGGCCAGCTCCAGTGCGTAGAGACGGGCGAGACGGTCGACCTGGAAGAGCCCCGGGAGGGCCTCCAGCACGAGATGGGCCGCGTCCAGCTCCGCGAGCAGTTCGCGGGCCCGGGCCGGGGAGGCGCCCGTGAGTGCCGCGGCGTCCCCGCTGTCGAGGGTCTCGCCGGGGTGCAGTCCGGACAGGGCGAACAGGCGACGCGCCTCCTCGGGCAGTACCCGGACGCTCCGGCCGAGCGCGGTCGCCATGCCGAGCGTGCCGCCGGTGGCGAGTGCGGCGAGGCCGGTGCGCTGGTCGGACATCTCCTCCGCCAGGTCGTTCAGCGACCAGGCGGGCCGGGAGGCCAGTCGGGCACCGGCGACCCGCAGGGCCAGCGGCAGCCGGTCGCACAGCGCCGCCAAGCGCCGGGCCGCGCACGGCTCGGCCGCGATCCGCTCCGGCCCGGCCACCCGGGCGAGGAGATCGACGGCCTCCGCTTCCGGCAGACCGCCGAGGGGCAGCGGGATGGCGGCCTCACGCACCACCAGGTCGGTCAGCCGGGAGCGGCTGGTGACGACCACCACCGGCTCGGGCGCGGCGGGCAGCAGCGGCTCGACCTGTTCGGCGGAGCGCGCGCCGTCGAGGACGAGCAGCAACCTGCGCCCTTCCGTCAGGGTGCGCAGGAGTTCGGCGGCCTGGGCGGGGTCCTCGGGCACCTCGCCGGCCGGAATGCCCAGCGATCCGAGCACCGCGGCGAGCGCCTCCGCGGGGGTGAGCGGCTCCTCCTCGCCGAAGCCCCGCAGGTTCAGGTGGATCCGGCCGTCCGGGAAGCGGTCGGCGTGGGCGTGCGCCCAGTGCAGGACCAGGCTGCTCTTGCCGACTCCGGCGACCCCGGTGACCAGCACCGGTCGGCCCTCGGCGCGCAGCGTCGCGTCGTCCAGCTGTCGCAGTTCGGCCGCGCGACCGACCAGGCCCACGCCCAGTCGCGGCAACGCGCCGCCGCCGGTCGGTGCGGCGGTGCCACCGGCGGGCACGGCGGCGCCGCCGGGCGAAGCGGTGGCGGCCGCCTCGGCGGGGTCCGGGAACTCGCCCGCCGCGCGCAGCAGCCGGCCCGGGCTCCGGCCGTGGGCGGCGAGCCTGGACAGGGCCCGCTCATGGGCGAGCCTGGCGTCGGCGGCCCGGCCGGCCTGGTGGAGGCAGCGGGTCAGCAGGGCGGCGGCCGGTTCCCGCAGGGGGTCGGCGGTGACGGCGGCGTGAAGATCGGTGAGGGCCTCGGCGCCGCGACCCACCGTCAGCAGGCGTTCGGCGAGCGCTTCGACGGCCAGGGCCCGCGCGGTGTCCAGCCGTCGGCCGGTGGTGTCGGTGAGGGTCTGCGAGCCGCAGTCCGTCAGGGCCGGTCCGTCCCACAGGGCGAGGGCCTCGGTCAGCAGGCCGATGGCGCGCTCGGTGTCGGCGGCCTCCTCGGCTGCGGCCGTGAGGATTTCGAAGCGGTGGGCGTCGACCGACTCCGGTTCACCGACCAGGACGTACCCCTGGGGGCGGGTCAGCAGAGCCAGGCCCTCACCCAGTCCGCGTCGCAGGGCGGAGACGTGGCCCTGGAGGGCGGCCCGGGCGGTCGGCGGCGGAGCGCCGTCCCACACCGTGTCGAGCAGCCGCTCGACCGGGACGGGGTGGTTCAGCTCGCTGGCGAGCAGGGCGAGTACGGCCCGGCGACGGGCGCCGGCCACGACGACCGGACGCCCTTGTTCACAGCGGACTTCGACTCGGCCGAGCAGTCGGACGCGCACACTCTCTCCTGGGCGCCGAGGACGGACGGGACGGGCCGAGGATATGGAGGTGTTCGATCTTCGTCCAAGCCCCCGTCGGGAATGGTAAGGAAACCCAACTGGCTTGCACCCGTTCGGGTTTGGCCTCGTGAACCGCCATTCAGCGCTACCCAAGCTTCGTGCGGAGTTCACCGTCCGCTCATCATGGGCACGGCATCTCCGCCACCGCGAAGGCCCCCGGCCACCTCTAGTGACGCGCGTAGAATTACCGTTCGTAAAGGATGATTAAATAACTGCCCGGCAGAACTGCCGGACGCCAACCCATGGGGAGCACATGCGCATCCGGCTGCTCGGGCCGACCGAGCTCAGGGCCGCGGATGGCCGGACCGTCCCGGTGGCGGGGGCCAAACGCCGAGGCGTACTGGCCCTGCTGGCCCTGGAGTTCGGCCGCTGCGTGCGCATCGAGCGCTTCTACGACCTGCTGTGGGACGAGGCGCCCCCGGCCCAGGCCAAGGCCGTGCTCCAAGGTCACGTCGCCGCACTGCGCAAGCACCTGCACGGCACCGCCCTCACCCTGGAGACCCAGCCCTCGGGCTACCTCCTCAACGGCGAGGCCGACGCGGTCGACGTCCACCGCTTCCGCGCGCTCACCGCCCGCGCCGGCGAGGAGCCGGACCCCGGGACGGCGGCCGCCCTGTTCGGCGAAGCCCTCCGCCTCTGGGAGGGCGACGCGCTCGCCGACCTGCCCGACACCGAACAGCGGCACGACCTGGCGGACCGACTGGACCGCGCCCGCGCGCAGGCCGTGCACGACTGGACCGAACGGCTGCTGCGCATCGGTCAGGGCGGTACCGCCCTGACCGTCCTCGAACAGCACCTGCACACCGAATGGCTCCAGGAACCGACCGCCGCCCTGCTGGTGCGCTGCCTGCACCAGGCCGGTCGCCCGGCCGAGGCCCTACGCCTCTACCACCGCGCGCGCACCGGGCTCTCCACCGAACTCGGCCTGCGCCCGGGCCCGGCGCTGCAGGCCGCCCTGGCCGCGGTACTCGCCGACGAGCGCGCCACGGCCGACCCCGACGGCCCCCCGGACCGGCCGGAGCCCGCCGAAGCACCGGACCGCCCGTCACTCCTCCCCCAGCCGGCCGTCACCGTCGCCCGTCCCGCCCTGGGCTCCCTGCCCCGCCGCACGCCCGGCTTCGTCGGCCGGGCCGCCGAACTACGCTGGCTCGACGACGCCTGCGGCGCCGACCGGCCCGACCACGCGCTGGCCGTGGTGGTGGGTGCGGCCGGCGCCGGCAAGACCGCGACCGTGGTGCACTGGGCCCACACCGCCGCCGGCGGCTTCCGCGACGGCCACCTCCACCACGACCTCCGGGGCTTCGACCCGGCCCGGCCCAGCGACCCGGCCGAGGTCCTGGGCCGTTTCCTGCGGGCGCTCGGACTCGCCGAGGCCGAGATCCCCGAGGACCGCGACCGGCGGGGAGCGCTCTACCGGGCGCTCACCGCCGAACGTGAGCTGCTGGTGCTGCTCGACAACGCCCGCAGCGCCGCCGACGTCACCGAGCTGCTGCCCGCCGGGCCGCGCAGCGCGACGGTGGTGACCAGTCGCAACACCCTGGAGGACCTGGTCGTCTCCGACGGGGCGGCGCTGCTGCGGCTGGAGGCGCTGCCCGAGACCGACGCGCTCGGCCTGCTCGCCCAGGTGCTCGGCGAGGAGCGGCTCGCCGGGGAGCCGGCGGCCGCCCGCCGACTGGCCGAGCTGTGCGATCACCTCCCGCTCGCCCTGCGGATCGCCGCCGCCCGGCTCGCCGCCCAACCCGCCTGGACCGTCGGCCAGTTGGTCGCCGAGGTCGAGGACGAGCGGACCCGGTTGCCCGCCCTGGACGCGCACGGCGGCGTGAGCGTGCGCTCGGCGCTCAACCTGACGCTGCGCCGGCTGCCGCCGACCGCGACCCGGCTGGTCGCCCTGCTCGCGGTGTCCCCGGGGCCGGAGATCGACGTGCCGACCGTGGCCGCGCTGCTGGAGGCGCCGGCCGGCGAGGCCCGCCGGGCGCTCGGCACCCTGACCGCCCACCACCTGCTCACCGAGACGGCCCCGGGCCGCTACGGCCGCCATGACCTGATCCGGCTCTACGGCCGGGAACTGCTGGACGCCGACCCGCCCGCGCGGCGGCACCGGGCACTGGTCCGGCTGCTCGACTACTACCTCGCCGCCGCCATGGCGGGCGCCTGCCTGCTCCAGCCCCACTTGACCGAGTTCGAGCGGCCGGTGGAGTTCCCGCCGTCCGTGCTCCCCGACCTGCCGGACGTGCGCTCCGCGCTGGACTGGTTCCGCGCCGAGGAGCCCGCCGTACGCGCCCTGGTGGCCGCCGGCACCGAGGCCGGCGAGGACGACCGGTCCTGGCGGCTGGCGTTCCTCGCCAACTGCCTCTACTTCGGGGCCGGGCGGCTCACCGACCGGCTCGACTGCCTGCGGCACGGCCTCGCCGCGGCCGTCCGGACCGGGGACCCGGTGGCGACGGCCCTGATGGAGGCCGCCACCGCGCGGGCGCTCGCCGGGAAGCGGCGCCCCGCGGAGGCGCTGGTGCTCGCCCGCCGGGCCGACGACCGTACCCGCGACCACGACGGCCCGGCGCAGATCTACACCATGGCCGTCCTGGCGGTGGCGCTCGCCGACCACGGCGACCTCGCCGAGGCCCGGCGGCTCTCCGACACGACCGTGCGGCGACTGGACGAACTCGGCCTGCACCAGGCCGGCGCGACGGTGCTGAGCAACGCGGCGACCCTGGCGAACCTGAGCGGTGACGGGTCGACGGCCCTGCGCCGCGCCCGCGAGGCCCGTCGGCTGCTGGCCCCGCACCCGCACGCCACCTTCCACCTCCTCGCCCTCGCCGACGAGGCCCACGCACTCCGGCTCCTCGGCCTGGCCGAGGAGTCGGAGCGGACCTGGGAGGAGGCCGTGGCACGCTGCCGGGCCAGCGCGGCGCGCCACCTCGAAGCGGCCGTCGAACAGCGCTACGCCGACTTCCTGTTGTCCACCGACCGGCCGTCCTCGGCCGTGGCGCGGTTGCGCACGGCGGTCGAGCTGTACGGGGAGCTCGGCGACACCGGCAGCGTCGCCGAGCTCGGGGCGCGGATCGCCACGATCGACGCGGAACTCGCGGATCAGACCGCGACCGGAAGCATCCCCCGGGCCGCCAGGATCGGACGCAGCGCCCGCACCGCGTAGAAGTTGCGGGACTTCACCGTCCCCACCGGTACGCCGAGCGACGACGCGACCTCGGCCGTCGAACGGCCCTTCAGGTGCAGTTCCACCAGCACGTCGCGGTGGTGCGGCTGGAGCTCCGCCATGGCCGTCGCCAGGTCGCGGGCGGCGAGCACGTCGTCGTACGGGTCGTGGGTCCCGGCGTAGTCCTCGGGCGACTCGGCGCCGACCTCCCGGGCCCGGGCGGAGGCGGTCCGGAAGTGGTCGATGGCGATCCGGCGGGCCACCGTGAACAGCCACGGGCGGCTCTCCTCGACGCCGCGTGCGATCGCGGCCGGGTTCTGCCAGGCCCGCAGGAAGGTCTCCTGCAGGATGTCCTCGGCCTTGCCCCGGTCACCGCTGGTGACCCGGAGCATGGCGCGCAGCAGGCCCGGGCCGTGCACGCGGTACAGCTCCGCCAGGGTGTCGTGGTCCAGGGTCGCGCGACCCTGGGAGGGGTGTTCGGCGCGCTGCTGGGCGCCTTCGGGTGAAGCGGCGGCATCCTCGGCCACGGCTCTGTCCTTCGCTCCGGTACAACGGCATCGGCGGGCAGCCGCGGGGGTGTCTTCGTGGTGAGCCCCGGTGCCTCGCCCTGACGGGAGAACCGTCCCAGCCGCCGCCAACGTCCGCCCAACGGCCGGGTCGGCCCCCGCGTTGGAGGTCGTTGGCGCCCGTTGGATCCCGTTGGGGTCCCGCGTCGCGCCCCGTCGGACGGGTCCTCAGGGCCGCGCCGAGAGTGCGGCGCTGAGCCGCTGGACGCCGTCCTCGCCGAAGCGCCGCAGCAGGACGGCGACCCAGCCGGCCAGCTCGGCGCGCTCGTCCTCGGTCCAGGTCGGGGCCGAAGGGTGCTCGTCGACCACCAGGACGCGGGCCAGCAGCAGGTCGTCGGCGCCGGGTGTCGGCCGGGCGCGCCCGGCCAGTCCGCCGAGGGCCATCCGTCGGGCCGTGGTGACGACCTCCCGGGCGGCGGCCGGGGGCACGCTCCACGCGGGCGGGAGGGCCCCGGTGGGCCGCGCGGCGCCGGTGGACGGGACGGCCGGCGGTTCGGCGTCACCGGCCAGCCAGGCGGCGATCAGCCGTCGCGCCGTCGCCTCGTCGTCCTGCCCGTTCCCGTTCCCGCCCCCGCCGTCCGTCATGACCGTCAGTCTCTCACCGTCGCGGTCCACCGCCGTGGTCACCATCGGAGTCCACCTCACCCATCTGCCCGGCCCGGGACGCGGACCGCTCGCCTGTCGTGCCTTGGCACTGTCGTGTAGTTGAACGTAAAACGGGCTCGGATGTGTTCAACGGGACGACGCCGCGTCGGAAGGCGGCGCCGGGCCGTGCGGACACCGCGCCCCGCGTCGGGCTCGGTCAGCCCGCGGCGCGGCCCGCCCGTCGACGGCCGAGCCGCGCGGTCAGGCCGCCGAAGCCCACCAGCAGGATCACGCCGGTGCTGCCGCCCGCCACCGCGAGGGCCCGCCAGGCCTGCGAGCGGTCCGGCCCCGGATCGACCCGCACCGGGACGCCGGGGGCGGCCGGCTGGGCCGCGGCGGGCCAGGAGGAGGTGACGGCGGCGACCGGGTCGACCACCCCGAACCCCACCGCGGCGTCCGGCAGCCGGGTGCCGGGGTGGTAAGCGGTCGCCTCCAGGCGCCGGGTCAGCTGCTCCGGTGTCAGTTCGGGCCGCAACCCCAGCACCAGGGCCGCGGCCCCGGCCGCGTAGGCGGTGGCCACGCCCGGTCCGGAGGCGAGGAACAGGCCTCCGCCGGGCCCGGTGCCCGTCACCCCCTCGCCGGGGGCGGCCAGGTCCACCCGCCCGTCCAGGCCGGCTCCGGCCGGGCCGTTCGGCCCGGTGGAGGCCACCGCGAGCACACCCGGGTAGGAGGCGGGGAAGACCGGCGAGCTGGTGCTGCGGCCGTCCGGAGCGGCCGGGGCGAGGATCAGCGCGCCGTGCGCCACCGCGTACGTGACCGCCTCGCCGAGGGCGTCGCTCGGCCCGGGGACGGGCACCACGACCGCGATCACCCGGGCGCCCTTGTCGACGGCGGCGCGGATCCCGGCGCCCAGCAGGTCGGGGGTGGTGGCCCCGGCGTCGTCGGTCACGGCGACCGCCAGGACGTGCGCCTCGGGGGCGAGGCCGGAGGGGCCGCCGTCGGTGGTGCGGCGGCCGGCCACCAGGGCGGCGGCAAAGCTGCCGTACCCGACGCAGTCGCGGCCCGCGTCGCCCGTTCCGTAGACCCGGGGCCCGAGCTGCAGTCGTCCCGCCAGGGACGGCAGCGAGGCGTCCACCCCGGTGCCGACCACCGCGACCGTGACGCCCGCACCCCGGGTCAGCGGCCAGGCATCCTCGGGGCGCAGCGCCGCCTGTGCCCAGCCCGCCGTGTCGGCCGGGCGCTCGGAGGGCTTCAGGCAGCCGTTCCTCTGCACGTCCTGCCGGGCCTGGGCGATCAGCGGCGGCGGCTCCGAGGTGGCCGAGGCGGTGGCCGAGGCGGCGGGTGCCGGTGGCGCCGCCTCGGCCGACGGGGCGGCGGAGGCCAGCAGCGCACCGGCGATCGCGGCCCCCGCCCAGCGACGCGCGGTCATACCGCGCTGCCCGACCGGACCGGGGCGACGTCCTGCGGCAGCAGCAGGCTGAGCTCGGCGAGGTCGGAGACGTCGAGCCGGCTGAGCCGACCCGCCTGACGGGTGATCATGCCCTCCAGGGTCTGCCGGGCGGTGCGGCCGTTGCCGAAGGTGCGGTCGCGCGGCATGGCGGCGAAGGCCTCGGTGAGCGCGCCGACGGTGTCCGGGGCCAGGACGTAGCCGGCCTTCTCGGCGTGCAGGCCGACGATGGTGACCAGTTCCTCGTCCGTGTAGTGCTCGAACTCGATCTGCCGGGAGAAACGGGAGGCCAGGCCGGGGTTGGAGGCGAGGAAGCCGCGCATCTCGTCCTCGTAGCCGGCCACGATCACCACGACCTCGTCGCGGTGGTCCTCCATCAGCTTCATCAGGGTGTCGACGGCCTCCTGGCCGAAGTCGTTGCCGGCCCCGCCGCGCGGGGTGAGGGTGTAGGCCTCGTCGACGAAGAGCACGCCACCCCGGGCCTTGTCGAAGGCCTCCTTGGTGAGCTGCGCGGTGTGGCCGACGTAGCGGCCGACCAGGTCGGCGCGGGCGGTCTCGATCAGCTGGCCCTTGGGCAGCACGCCGAGTTCCGCCAGCAGCCGCCCGTACAGCCGGGCGACGGTGGTCTTGCCGGTGCCGGGCGGGCCCGCGAAGACCAGGTGGTGGCTGATCGCGGCGGTCGGCAGCCCGGCCTCCTCGCGGCGGCGCACCTGGGTGATCAGGTTGACCAGGTCCTCGACCTGCTCCTTGGCGGCGGGCAGGCCGACCATGGCGCGCAGCTCCGCCAGGATGGCGGTACTGTCCGAGGCCCGCTGCGGCCCGGCGGCCTCCTGTCCGGTGTCCTCGGCGACCAGCACCGCCAGGTCGGCGTCGGTGATCTCGGGCAGCCGGGCGAGCCGGGTGGCCTGGCGGTCGACCATCTCCTCGAAGACCTTGCGGGCGGCGCGGCCGTTGCCGAAGTCCGGCCCCTTGGGCATCCGGTCGAACAGTGCGGTCAGCGCCTCGCGGGTGCCGTCGGCGAGTTCGTAGCCGTGTCCGCCGGCCGCCCGTTCGACGATGGTGACCAGCTCCTCCACCTCGTAGTTGGCGAACTCCACGGTCCGGCTGAACCGGGAGGCCAGGCCCGGGTTGCTGGCCAGGAAGTCGGTCATCTCGGCGGAGTAGCCCGCCACGATCACCACGATGTCGTCGCGGTGGTCCTCCATCAGCTTGACCAGGGTGTCGATCGCCTCGCGGCCGAAGTCCGGGCCGTTCCCGCCGGAGCCGGCCGACAGGGTGTAGGCCTCGTCGATGAAGAGGACCCCGCCGAGCGCCTCGGTGAACACCTCGGTGGTCTTGATCGCGGTGCCGCCGATGATCGAGGCGACCAGGTCGGCCCGGGCCACCTCGGTCAGGTGGCCGCTGCGCAGCACCCCGAGCTCGGCCAGGACGCTGCCGTAGAGCCGGGCGACGGTGGTCTTGCCGGTGCCGGGCGGCCCGGCGAAGATCAGGTGCCGGCTCATCGGCAGGGCGGGCATGCCGGCCAGTTCGCGGCGGCGGGCCAGCTTGTTCAGGTTGACCAGGGTGGCGACCTGCTCCTTGACGGCGGTCAGGCCGACCAACGACTCCAGCACCTCCAGCGGCCCCTGCACCGCGGGCTCGGCCGGCGCGGCCTGCCCGGCGGGCTCGCCCGGCTGGACCGCGACGGCCCCCGCGGCCGGGGCGGCGGCATCGGCATCGGCGCCCGCCGAGCCGTGCGCGTCGGGGTTGCGGTTCTCCCGGCTGTGCAGGTTCTCCACCGAGAGCCGGGTGCTGGGCGTGGTCTGGCGCAGGCCGGAGCCCTGGTTGCCGGTGGCGGTGCAGCCGGTGACCCGGACCGCGTCGGAGGAGTCGACGCGGATCCCGTCGCCGGTGTTGTCCAGCGCCTCCAGCTGGGTCAGGACGGCGCGGGCGCCGGCCCCGATCCGGGCCCCGTGACGGCGGTTGCCGCGCGCCCGGACGCGGGTGCAGGTCAGTTCACCGCCGTCGTCGACGGCCAGGCCGTCCTCGGCCGAGTCGACCACCTCGCAGTCGCGCAGCGAGGCCACCCCCGCGTCGCCGACGTGCAGGCCCGAACCCTGGGCGTCGCGCACGGTGGTGCCGCCGACGAAGGTGTTGGCGCCGTCCGCGATCAGCACACCGGCCCGGCCGGCGGCCAGGACCTCGGAGTTCTCCAGTCGCCCGCGGCCGTCCCGGACGGCCTCGACGCCGTTGCCCCGGGCGTCGGTGACGGTGATCCTGCGCAGCAGCGGATTGGCGCCCTCGCTGATCCGCACCCCGGCGCCGCCGACGTCGCGAACCTCCAGCTGGTCGAGCTCGGCGGCGCTCTCGCCGGTGAGCTCGACCCCGGTGTCGCCGCAGTCGCGCACGGCGAGCCTGGTCATGACCGGGCCGGCCGAGTCGTCGACGTGCACGCCGACCGTCTCGGCGCCGCTGACCTCGCACTCCTCGAAGGTGCCGCGCGAGCGCGCGGTGACGTGGATGCCGTGGCCGCGCGTGCGCACGGTGCGGCAGCGGCGCAGCAGCGGGTCGGTGCCGCCGCCCAGCACGATGCCGTGGCCGGCGGTGGCGGTGAAGGTGCAGTCCTCCAGCAGCACCCGGGAGGCGGAGCTGATGTAGACGCCGACGGGCGTGTCGCGGACGGCGGTGCGCAGCACCCGGGTGGTGCTGTGCTCCTCCAGGGCGATCGCGGGCTTGTCGGTGGTGGAGATCTCGCAGCTCTCGATGGTGCCCCGGGCCTCGCCGTTGGCGCACACGCCGTTGCCCCGGGCGTCGCGCAGGACGCAGTTGCGCACGACGGGGTTGGCGCTCTCGCCGATCACCAGCGCGGAGGTGCCGAGGTGCTCGATGACGCAGTCCTCGATGACGCTGGCGCCGGTGGAGGTCTCCACGATGCCGGCGCCGGCGGAGTTGACGACCCGGCAGCCGCGCATCGCCAGCGCGCCCTGCTGCCGGGTCAGCACGGCCGTCCAGGAGTTGCCGACCACCTCGCAGTCCTGGAGGGCGGCCTGGCCGCGCGGGACGTCCACGGCGGGCAGTTCCTCGTCCTGTCCGTGCAGGACCAGGCCGGTGAGCTGGACCGCCTCGGCGACCACCTGCACCACGCAGCCGCGCCGCGGGGTGATCCGCACGGTGCCGCGGGCGTCCTCGGCGGCGATGGTGACCATCTTGGTGATCACCAGGTTCTCCTCGTACCGCCCGGGGCGCACGGAGATCACCGCCCCGCTGCGGGCCGCCTCCAGGGCCTCGCCGATGGTGCGGTAGGTGCCGCCCGCCCTCTGTTCCTGGCACACCGTCAACACGTGGCGCGACATGGCTCGGGTTCCCTTCGTTCTGCTTGCGTGTCACTCGGTCCCGCTCCGCCGCGGGGCGGGTCATCCGGTGCAGTCGGCCTTCACGGTCGAGGCGGCCAGGTGGGCGCCGGCGGTGCTGCCCCAGTCGATGCCGCGGGTGTGGAGCACGACCGCGATCCGGTTGCCGCTCACCGGGTAGGTGCCGACGCTCACCCACTGCCCGAGGTTCTGCGGCTGGTTGATCGAGAACGAGCCGAGGGTGCCGCCGCCGTCGTTCTGGACGGTGTAGTAGGCGGGGGCGCCACCGACCGCCTTGATGTCGCCGTTGTTCGGGATGTAGACGGACAGGCGGCAACTGCCGGAGGAGACCGGGCTGGTGGTGAAGGTCCACACCACCGAGTTCTCGTCGTCCTTGCTCCGGTCCCCGGACATCGGCACCGAGGTGTACTGGCCGCCGCAGCCCCCACCGCCGTCGGAGCGGGTGACCCAGTCCTTGGAGCCGGAGGATCGGCCCTTCTCGGAGTAGCCGGTGCCGCCCGAGTCGCAGCCCGGTCCGGCATAGGCCGAGTAGGACGGCCCGGCCGGCGGGGGCACCACCGCGGGCGGCTGCTGAGGCTGGGGCTGTGCCTGCGGGGCCTGCGGCTGGGCCGGGGCGGGGGCGGCGGGCTGCGGGGCCTGCGGCTGCGCCGGGGCCTGGGGTGCGCCGCCGGCGGCGGGACGGGTGGTCGTCCCGGCCCCGGCCCGGGCGGCGACTGCCGGCCCGGCGGGCTGGGCGACCGGGGCGGGGGCGGCGGGCTGCTGGTCAGGCGTGCCGGGCGCGGGCGTACCGGGGGCCGGGGTCCCGGTGGCGCCCGGGTCGGTCGGGGCTCCGGTGGGGGTCGCGGTCGGGGCTGCGGTGGCCGGGGACGAGCCGGTGGTGGTCGCGGCCGGCATGCCGGACACCTCGGGCTCCGGGACGGGCGCGTCGGCGCGGCTCATCCCGGTGGAACCGAGCGGTTCGACCGGGTCGGCGCCGCCCTCGCCCCGGCCGAGGACCAGCGGAAGGCCCATCAGCACCACGCCGACGGCGGCCGCCGCGACCGCCGGGCGAGGCAGGCCGCGCAGGCGGCCGCCCTTCTCCTCGGTGGCGGGCTCGGCGGGCCCGAGCCCGCCGACCTCGGTGGTGGGCGTGGCGGCGGCCGAGCCGCCGATGGGGGTGACGGCGGCGAGGGTGCGCGCCGCGCGGGCGGGGGCCTGGACGAAGGCCCGCCGCAGCGCGTTCAGCCGGGCGGAGCCGAGGGCGCCGGGCCGGCCGGCCCCGGGCTCGGCCGTGGGGGCGCTGGACTCGGCGGCGCTGGGCTCGGAGGCACTGGGCTCCGCAGGCTCGGGCGCCGGTCCTGCGACGGGCTTCGGGGTGGCGGCACCCATCCGCGCGGCGGTCGAGGTGCCGGGCCCGGTGACCGTCGGGCCCTTGGCCGCGGCGACGGGCGCCGGACCGAGCCCGGTCGCGGCGAACCCGGCATTCCCGCCCGCCGCGGCGGGCTCGGCCTTGGCGGGCTTCGCGTTGGCAGGCTCGGCCTTGGCGGGCGCCGCCTCGGCAGCCGAAGGCGCGGCAGCCTCAGCCGCGACGGGCTCGGGTACGGCGGTCTCCGTCCCCCCGCCCGCCGGAGTGACCGGAGCGGACGGGAAGCGGGTGCGCTGCGCGGGCGCCACCGGGCCCGGCGCCGAGCCGACGGCGGGCTCGACGGCCGGCTCGGCGGCACGCTCCGCCGCGCCGGGCTCGTCGCCCTCCTCCATCAACCAGGCGACCGCCGGCAGCTGGTACCCGGTCGATTCGCCGCCGCTCGCGTTCTGACCCGTGCCCACCACAGCTCCCTGGTCCGTTGAGGTTTCCACTTCCACGGGCCGTCCGACGGGATGCCGCCGAATCCACCCGCACACTGCACGGAACGGCACCGGCCCAGGGTTCACCGCCGCGGCCGACTCCTTCGGCGGCGGACGCCGGGCACCGCGCCACGTTTCCCCCTCGAACGATGAACCCCCGCACCGGATCGGGGCGTTCACACTGTCGAGCTTTTTCAGGTCCCGACCGAGGAGAGTCCATGTCCCACCACCGCGCCGGTCGGCGCACCGCCCTGCGAGCCGCCGTCGCCGTGTCCGCGCTGGCCGGGCTCGGCGCCGTCTGGGCGGCACCGGCGGCCCTCGCCGCCGACCCGCGGCCGAACCCCGGCGACGCCGCGCCCGACGCCACGGACTGGCTGAAGTTCGCCAACGGGCGCCTGGTGTACGGGCAGGACTCCCAGGGCAACCGGATCCCCGACTTCAGCTTCGCCGGCTACCGCAACGGCGCCCAGCCGCTGCCGACCGCCAAGGTCGCCGTCACCCTGGACCCGGCCGCGAGCGGTGACGACGCGGACCGTATCCAGGAGGCCCTGGACAAGGTCGCCGCCCTGCCCCAGGGCTCGGACGGTCTGCGCGGGGCCGTGCTGCTGAACGCCGGTACGTACCGGGTGGGCAAGCCGCTGCGGATCAAGGCCTCCGGGGTGGTGCTGCGCGGCGCGGGCAGCGGCGCCGGCGGTACCAGGCTGGTGGCGTCGGGCGAACCCCGCCCGCTGGTGGAGCTGTCCGGGGAGGGCGCGCCCCAGAAGAGCGGCGCCGAGCACGCCGTCACCGACGCCTACGTCCCGGTGGGCGCGACCACCCTGACCCTCGACTCGGCCGCCGGGCTCAAGGTCGGGCAGAACATCGTCGTCCAGCGGCCCCAGGAGGACGCCTGGATCAAGGCCATCGGCATGGACCACATCCCCGC
This sequence comes from Kitasatospora sp. NPDC048296, assembly GCF_043201815.1. Classification (NCBI taxonomy): domain Bacteria; kingdom Bacillati; phylum Actinomycetota; class Actinomycetes; order Kitasatosporales; family Streptomycetaceae; genus Kitasatospora; species Kitasatospora sp. NPDC048296. The sequence continues at coordinate 9,730 of NZ_JBICZB010000038.1, read as the reverse complement.
CCGCGACAACGGCACCGCCTCGAAGCCCTGGACCCCGAACGACGGCCTGCAGTTCCAGCGCACCGTTACCGCGATCGACGGCAACCGGATCACCCTGGACGTCCCCCTGACCAACGCCCTGGAGAAGGAGTACACCCACGCCAAGGTGTGGGCGTACGACTTCCCCGGCCGGATCAGCGAGGTCGGCGTCGAGGGTCTCAGTGCCGACGGCTCGGCCTTCGTGTCGACCCCGGGGTACGACGAACACGGCTACTTCGCCAGCCGGTTCGTCCACTTCGCCGCCGTCCAGGACGCCTGGGCCCGGGACCTCGCCGCCGACCGCTTCGGCGCGGGCATCGGCTCGATCGGCAGCACCGCCTCCCGGGTCACCGTCACCGACACCTCCGCGACGGGGATGGAGAAGGCGGTCCCGCAGCGCGCGCCCTTCGCCCAGCCCGGCGCCTACAGCATCGACGGGCAGCAGAGCCTGGTGATCAACTGCAAGGTGAGCGGCAGCAACGTACACGCCTGGCTGACCGGGCCCCGGGTGCCCGGGCCGAACGTCTTCTCGCACTGCACCTCGGACAACGTCGGGGGCTTCCGCCTGGATGCCGGCCCGCACCAGCGGTGGGCCACCGGCACCCTGTACGACGACATCACCATGCTCCACTCCCGCGGCCCCAGCGACGACCTCGCGCTGACCAACCGCTCGAACGCGGGTTCCGGACAGGGCTGGGCCGGCGCCAACCAGGTCATGTGGAACGCCAACGTCGGCTACTACGGCGTGGAGAACCCGCCCACCGCGCACAACTGGGCCTTCGGTACCCGCGGCGCGCCGGTGGAGGGCAAGCAGACCGGCGTCCAGGTCTCCACCGGTACTCCGGTGCAGCCCGAGAGCCTGTACGCCCAGCAGCTCGCCGAGCGTGGCGGCGCTCCGGCCCCGAAGCCGTCGCCGACGACCGCCCCGGCCACCTCCCCGGCGACGACCCCGACCGGCAACCCGACGGCCAAGCCGACCGGCAACGCCAAGGCGACCGCCACCGGCACGCCCGGGCCGAACGCCTCCGCACCGGCCACCGGGGTATCCGGCACGGTCACGCCCTCCGCCACCCAGAGCACCACGGCGGCGACGGCGGCCGACGGCGCCAACACCCGGCCGCCCGGCAGCAGCCTGGCCGCGACCGGCGCCGGCGACCTGTCCACCGCGCTGACCATCGCGGGCGGCACCCTGATCGCGGGCGGCCTCGCCGTCGGCGTGGCCCGCGAGCGCCGCCGCGGCCGGCACGCCGGCTGACCCGGCCCCGACGCCGCGCCCCTGACACACCGCCCCTGACACACCGAACGGCCCTCGGCCGGTGGGATCCCACCGGCCGAGGGCCGTTCAGCGTCGTGGCCCCAGGGTCTCAGCGGCCCTCCTCAACCTCCCAGACCGTCTCCTGTCCGGCCGCCGGCGGGGCGAGCAGCAGCTCCACCGCACGCTCCAGCACCTCCGGCGCGAGCGGCGCGGGCCCCTCGCCGGCCGCGAGCCGCTCCCGGACGTGGCCGAGCAGGCCGGCCTCCGGGGCCAGGCCGTAGTGGTCCAGGTAGTGGGTGACGGTGTCGGTCCAGATCCACCGGCCGTCGCAGCGGTAGTTCATCGGTACGGTGCCGGGGCGCTCCGCGTCGAGGACGTCGTCCATCAGACTCGGGGTCATCAGCACGGGGGTGGCCGAGGCCAGGTACTCGACCACCGCGTCCCGCTCCGCGCCGTCGTCGAGCACCGGGTGGTCCTCGTCGAAGCCCGGCCCGGTGAGGGGGTCTACGAGGTCGAAGACGGCGGCGAGGGTGAACTCCGCGGTCACTTCATCAGCTCCTGGAAGATCTGGTCGGCCAGCCCGAGGTCGGATTCGGACTGGTCGCTGTCGAACGGGATGGCACCCGGGATCGGCTTCGTGTCGTCGAACTCGTCGTTCGCGGCGCCCAGGTAGTGCTCCGGCCGGTCCTCCGAATCGCCGTCCGGCCGGAGGTAGGAGCCGAGCTTCTCGACGACCGGGACGAGCGTACCGTCGGTCGGCCGGTCGAGGCGGTACCAGCTCCCACCCGCGGAGATGCCCGGGCGGGCGTTCTTCGTCATGCCCACGCGTCCCGCCACGACAAGGTCCCCGCGCAGGCCGAAGTCCGGGACGCCGTGTGCGTCGACCTTCGGCACGAACCACACCGGGCCGTCACTCGCGTAGGCCGGCGCGACGATCGCCGGGTCCAGCGACCACAGCTTGGCCATCACCTGCGCCACGTAGCTCGACTCGATCCCCTGGCCCAGGTTGCAGGCCACGAACTGCAGCGCCTTCTGGCCGTCCCAGCGGCCCTCCACCCACTCCCGGTGCAGCCCCACCGCCACCTCCTCGGGCGCCATCAGCACGTTGACGTGGACCGGGAAGCCGCCGCTGGTGTGCATCGCCACGGTGAGGAAGCGGTCGTCGAGCGGGAAGTGCTGCATCGCCGCCTGCTTCTGGTGGTGCAGCTCCATGGTGGGTGCCGCGCCGAAGACCACGACGCGCTGGCGGCGCAGGTCGCCGGGCGGGTTGTGGCCGCCGGGCTGCTCGATCTGGTGCCCGGTCGGGGTGAGCGGCGTGCCCGGGGTGTGCGGCGTCGTCGGCGTCAGGTGGCCGCCCCCCGGGGTCCCCACGGTACGGGGGGTGCCCGGCGGCAGGGGCGTCCAGGCCTTCGCGACGTCGGACGCCGAGACGTGCGAGCCCTGCTTCTTCAGCGAGTTGACGAGCTTCACGAGCCGGTGGCGGTCCACCGGCACGACCTTCGCCGTGTCCTCGGACTTGTTCAGGCGCCTCAGGTAGGAGTCCAGCTCCGCCTTGGCCACGGGTTGCTCGGACTTCAGCTTCAGCGCCTCGCGCACCACGTCCGTCACGCGGCGGACGCGGCGCAGCCGGTCGATGTCCACCCGGCTCGCGCCGCCGTGGAGGTCGGCCGTGAGGGTGCCGATGTGCCAGGTCCGCTCGCCCATGATCTGCTTGGCCTTCTCGGTGGGGAAGGCGTGCGCCCCGGACCAGCCCCGGACACCGTCCGCGTTGGAGACGCCGATCTCCTTGCCCAGGGCCCAGAGGTCCTTGTGCTCCTTGATCCCCCGCAGGCCCGACATGTCGGCCAAGTGCTCCTGCAGTTCCGTCCTGGACTGGCGCAGGGCCGCCGCCGACTTCGGCGTGGCCGGCGTGCCCGGAGTGCCCGGCGTGCCCGGCATGGGGAAGGACGTGGCGGAGTTGGCCTCCTTCACGTCGATGAAGAGGTTGCCGTCCTTCCGCCGCTTCTGGAGCATCGTGTACTCGCTCCCCGGCTTGCCCAGCACCTCCCGCTCCTGCATCTCGACCGAGAAGGCGGAGATGTCCTTGGCCGCCCCGCCGCCGGTCAGCTCCATGGTGACCAGCACCGGTTCGGTGCCCAGGATCTTCCTGCGGTTGTCCCGGAACCTGACCGCGGTGGCCTCCGAGCGGCTGGTGCTGGCGAAGTCGCTGCTCCTGAAGTGCGAGCCTCCGTAGGCCGGGGACAGGCCGGTGAAGCCGTTGACGGAGAGGGCGGCGGCGCCCCGGTAGACCCTGCCCTCGGCCGGAGGCAGCAGTTCCAGCGCCGACTCCAGCATCCGGGCGTGCTCGCGCATCTCGGCCTTGATGTCCGGCAGGACCTCCTTCTGCACGATCTCCATGATCTTCCTGCGGTTCGCCATCTCCACCGACTTGATCCCGGAGTGCTGACGGAGCAGGTCCTTGATGGCGGGGTGGAACGACAGCGAGGTGGGCGTCGTACCCGAGCCCCAGAGCAGGTTCTTGATCTGGACGAGCATCGGCTTGTCGAAGGACTCGCCGAACCTCATCATCACGTTGATGAGCGGGAAGGCCGGCCCGGTGTAGGCCGCCAGGGCGTAGAAGTGGGCCGGGGTCAGCTTCTTCAGGACCTCCTGGGCGGTCATGTGGTTGGTGGCCAGCCAGGCGCTGACGCCGTCGACGACGTCCTCGTCCGCATGGGGGTCGATACTGCCCCGGGCGATCTGGTCGAAGATCGACATTCGCTCCTCGATCAGCGACCGGTGGGGGCCGGCCGGCTCCCCGAAGCCTCCGTTCTGCTCCTTGATCTTCGAGACGTAGACCTGCTCGTGCGGCAGCATGTGGTCGGGGCTCACGTCCCGTCGCACCTGGTCGATCGTGATGCCCGGCAGGTTGCGGTACATGTCCTCGGCGGACCTCAGCGCGTCCTCCGTCAGCGGCTTCGTCGCGCCGGACATCTCGACGCCCTTGAGGATCTCGTAGACCGAGTGGTCGCCGGTGGGCAGCATCCAGCCGAACAGCGCCTTCACCATGTGGTCGGGGTCGACGCCCTCGACGTTGAGCAGCTTGAACGCCGTCATCAGCTTGGCCGAGGTGGCCGAGATGCCGGCCACCAGCCTCATCCCCATGCCGCCGTTGGCCTCCTTGTACCAGGAGGACTCGGGGCTGAGCTTGTGGACCCCCTCGCCGGTGCGCCAGCTGACCGGCTTGTCGGGGGCGATCTCACCGGGACCGAGCTCGGGGTTGGGGCGGTGCTCCACCAGCTTGTACGCGGCCTCGCCGTGGGGCCCGCGCTCGACGAAGACGTCGTGGACACCGGGCTGGGTCTTGAGCGCCTCCAGGTCGTACGAGCCGTCCGCCTTGCGCGGAACGTCCTCCCAGGGCACCCCCTCCACCCTGAGCCCGACCACGTCCCAGGCCAGCGGGTTGACCTTCAGGAACGCCAGTTCGCGCTCGCTCAGCTTGACGCCGGCGAGGTCCAGCTGCAGGGCCGACGGCGCGCGCAGCTCGTTCTCCGGGCGCGGAGTGCGGGCACTGATGCTGGTCAGGTAGCTCTTGCCGTCGGAGAACCAGGTCTTCGACTGGGCCAGCACGTTCCCGGTGCCGAACACGTCGTGCTCGAACATGGTCGCGTGCTTGGGGCTGACCTTGCTCAGGCTCTCGTGGAGGCCCTTGCGGAGCGGACCCTCCAGGAACGCGTGGTGCTCCTTGAGCGCGTCCACGTTCAGCCCGAGCTGCTCCGCCCGGGCCCAGTCCTCCTTCTCGATGATCGAGTTGAACAGCTTCTTGAGGTTCAGCTCGGAGTCGTTGAAGTAGGCCCCGTTGAAGAACGCCGTCATCAGCTCACGGGTGTTGCCCTGCTTGAGGAGCCCGGCGATCTGCTGCGGAGTGAGGTCGGTGCCGACCTGCCCCGCCGACGTCGAATCGTCCTTGAGGATCGCCTTGACGCGGTCCAGCGCCGACACCTCGGGGTTGGCCTTCTGGATCACGTAGAGCAGCTTGGCCACCGTCCGGCGCGCGGCGTCCTCCGCCTCCGGCAGGTTGTGGCAGTACGAGCCGAGGGCCTTCTCGAAGTCGGCGGTCGCCGTGGCGTAGTCGGGTGTGTCGTAGATCGCGCGTTTACCGAAGGCGGTCGCGCCCGGCATCTCGTGCACGACGGAGGACTCGGGCGCCCAGTGGAGGCCCTCCGGGAGTCCGTCGTGGGACACCGGGGCGGACGGGTCCGTCGGCAGGTGCGCGCCGAGTTCCTCGACCTGCGGCCCGGCCTCGTGCTGCGGAGGGCCCGGCTGCTGCGGATGTTCCGGGTGCTCCGGGTGCTCGGCGGAGGCCTCCGGCAGCGAGACCTTCAGCCACCTCCCGCCCGGCACCACGACCGGCAGGCCGTTGGCGTCGAAACCGACCGTCTTGGCCACCACCAGGTGGCCCGGGCCCTCCGACTCCACCGTGAAGGCGCCGGTGGGCTTCGGCACGAACCAGAGCTTGCCCTCCGGAACGTACGCCTCCAGCGGGCCGCTCACCTTGCCGCGCAGGGCCTTCAACACCTCGGCCGCGTACGAGGAGGCCTTGCCGGTGCCGAACTCGCACGCGGGGAACTGCAACGGCTTGCCCTCCTCCCAGATGCCCCGGGCGCGCAGCTCCGCCAGCACGCCCGCCAGCTCCTCCGGGCTCACCCGCTCGCCGCGCCAGGTCGGGGCGCCGTCGGCGTGCTCGGAGTGGAAGGCGACGGAGAAGAAGCGCGAGTCCTTGGGGAAGCGGGCCACGGCGCGGCCGGTCCCGTGCAGCTGCCCGGCCGGGCTGTCCGGGTCCGCCAACCAGCGCACGTCGGAGCCCTCGTGGGCGTGGACGAGGGCGTCGACGATCTCGTGCACGCGCTCGGGCCGGGGGTGGGGCTCGGACTGCGGGTGCGGCGGCGTCTCCGCGACCGGGTGCTCCGGCTGCGGGTGCGGCGGTGCCTCCGCGTGCTCGGGCTGGTGCTCGGGCTGCGGGTGCGGCTCGGGCTGCACCGTGGACTCGGGCTGGTGCGACGGTGCGTCCGCCGCAGGGTGTTCGGGCCGGGGCGCCGGCCCCGCCGTCGGCTCCGGCGTCGGCGGCCGGTGGGTCTCGGTGGTCCTGCGGTTCGTCTCCAGGAGCTGTGGTGGGGTGTGCCGACCGAAGTCGTCGAAGCTCACCAGGTGCACCGCACCCTTGCCGTCAGCGAGCAGCAGGTCGATCGGCGCCATGAACATGTCCGCCGTCTGCTGGGCGACCCTGATCGGATCGGGGCCCAGCGAGCCGTCCTCTGCCCGCAGCACCAGCCGGAACGAGCCCAGGTCCAGGCCGGACAGCTTCGGCATCAGCGTGTTCATCAGCTCGTCCGCGGTCAGCGGCTCGCCGCCGGACAGCTCGTGCACATCGAAGGAGGTCGGGGTCCTCCCATCCTTCGGTGCCTCGTACGTGAGCGACTCCCAGGGCGTCCCGGCCGGGTGGTTCAGCTCCAACGGCTGCGGGGCGCCGTGCCGACCGGAGTCGTCGAAGCTCACCAGGTGCACCGCGCCCTTGTCATCGGCGAGCAGCAGGTCGATCGGCGCCATGAACATGTCCGCCGTCTGCTGGGCGACCCTGATCGGATCGTCGCCGAGCGAGCCGTGCTCCGCCCGCAGCACCAGGCGGAACGAGCCCAGGTCCTGGTCGGACACCTTCGGCATCAGCTTCTCCGCCAGCCCGTCCGCGGTCAGCGGCTCGCCGCCGGAGAGCTCGTACACGTCGAACTGCTTCGGCGCGCGGCCGTCGTCGGGAGCCTCGTACGCCAGCGCCTCCCAGGACACCTTCCCGCCGCTCGGGCCGGTGGGAGGGGGCCCCGGCGTCGGAGCCGGCGCCGGCTCGTCGAGGTCGGCTCCGCGGAAGGCCCGCAGCTCCGCGTCGCTGAGGAGATCGGGCGGCGCGACCGGGCGCAGCTTGGCCTTGATGTTCTCCTCGGTGAGCGGCAGCCCCTCCTTGAGGACGTCACCGACGGCGTCGGCCGACGTCCGGAGGTGCTCCGCCGTCACGCCCTCGGGGCCCCCGTGCAGGTGGTTCGCGTAGCTCGCGACGGCCGTGGTCGTCGGGAGGCCGGGGAACTTCTCGTTCGCGAGGTCGGCCAGGTGGCGGACGGCCCGGAGCTGGTGCACGCCCGCCGCGTCCAGGGTCGGGGCGCCGTCGCCGTGGATCGAGCGGTCCAGCCGGACCGCGTCGAGCACCTGGTGGTGGACCACGGCCGCGTCCCCGGGCAGGTCGCCGGCGGACAGGCCGAGCGCCCCCGCGAACTGGGCGATCACGTGGTCGGCCGGGCCCGCAGCCGTGTTGAACAGGTCCCCCGCCGCACCGGCGACGAGCTTGTCGAACCTGGCCATGCCCTCGACCAGGTGGTCGGCGATCTCGTGCGTGGTGTAACCGCCGAGGAAGAGCTCGAAGGAGTTGGTCAGGACGGTGGGCCTGAAGCCCTGCTCGATCAGGAACTTCTGCAGCAGGACGCTGACGTTCACCCGGCTGTTGGCGTCGGTGAACGGCTGGATCATCTGCAGCGCACGGGTCACCTTGGCGATCGCGAGCAGCTTCCCGCGGTCGTCGGTGGCCGCGCCGACCTCGGCGTAGTAGCGGTCGAGGGCGTTCTGGACGTGGTCGGGCGCGCTGCCGTGCGGGTAGTTGATCGAGATCATGCCCTCGCGGGCCTGCCCCCGGGTGAACAGCACCAGCGGCGTCTTCTCCTCGCGCTGGGGGACGCCGCTCGTGAAGTCCGCCACGAGCTTGTGGCCGCCGATGCGCTCGTCCGCCACGTCGGAGGCCATGTTGGTACGGCCGGTTCCGCGCATCGTGGTGAGCGTGCCCTCGCCGGTGCCCGACCAGACCGTGGCGACGTTCTTGCCGGAGCCCTCGACCAGGTGGCGGGTCGCCAGTTCGTGGATCTCCTCGTAGGCCTTCTTGTCGATCCGCGACCAGTCTCGACCGCCGGACCCGCCGTCCAGCACCTCGCGGAACAGCTCCGTCATGCCCTGGCGGAAGCCCGGGTACTTGGTCACGTCCATGTGGTTCGCGGCGTCGCCCGGCGAGTTGACGAGCGCCGCCTCGTGGACGTTGGCGTCGATGAACAGCCGCCACCAGGAGGACTCGGGCATCAGGTCCGAGAGCTTCGGGTGGCCCGGGGTCGGCTCGGGTACGGAACTGGGCCCGGGCTGAGGGGAGTTGAACACGTCCTCGGCCGCCTTGCCGACGTGGTCCGGCTTGGCCTCGGGCTCGGCTTCCGGCTTGGGCTCGGGCTCGGTGTGCGGCTTGGCCTCGGGCGTGGCCTCCGGCTTCGGCACCGGCTTCGACTCGGGGACTGCTTCCGGCTTCGGCACCGACTCGGCCGCGGCCTCCGGCTTCGGCGCGGGCGCGGCCTCCGGCGTCGCCTCGGGTGCGGGCTTCGGTGCCGGATGCTTCGGTGCGGCCAGGCCGTTCGGGCTGTCCTCACTGAAGGTGAGGTAGTGGTCGCTCATCACCTTCGCGTCGACGGTCTCCCGCTCGGGGATGTCGATGGTGATCGGGATGACGCCCTTCTCCACCACCTCCTTGTCCCCCTTGAAGAAGACGACCTCGACCTCGGCGAAACCGTCGTAGCGCGCCATCGGGGTGTTGAACTTCGCGTGCGAGACGACCTGGCCGGAGTTGCCGGCCGACAGGCCCTCGCGGCTGCGGTGCGACCCGCCGACGCCGACCTGGAAGGTGCCCTCGGCGCCGACGACGTCCGTCTTGACGCCGCCCTGCACCTGGCCGCCCCAGAGCGACCAGTCGAGCCTGGTCTTGGTGGAGGTGGTGGAGGTCGCGTTGGAAGGGCTGAGTTCGACCTTGCCGTCGGTGCGGTCGTACTCCAGCTGCAGGACCTTCAGGTTCACCTTCACGCCGCCGTCCGAGACCAGCAGCCGCCGCCCGGGCGACGGCGTGGTGATCTCCTCGCCGCGGGTGGCGGAGCCGAAATGGCTGGCCAGCTGGGCGTGGTCGGTGGTGTTGCGGGCCAGGCTCTCCATCCGGTCCCAGGTGCGGGAGCCGAAGAACTCACGGCCGCGCAGCCGCAGAATGTCCTGCACGCCGGAGGAGTCGCCGAGCCAGCGCATGACGTCGATGTCGCGCAAGCCCTCGTTCCAGACCCGGGTGGGCGGCGCCTTGACGACGGTCTCGACCGGCGGTTCGGTGGGCGCGGGGTGGGTGGCCGGCGCGGTGCGGTGTTCGGGTGCCTCGAAGGGCGTGGGCTTCGGCCCCTTGGCCGCCCGGCCCTCCCCCGCCTCGATCGCCGTCTCGAAGCCGATCTTCGCGGTGTCGATGCCGTGGACGGTGGTGCCGATCTTCCGCACCTCGCGCCAGGCCTGCCCGGCAGCGGACTTGAGGTGTTCGAAGGTCGTCCCGGGCACGTGGTTGCCGCCCTCGGGCACCAGCCGGTTCGGGTCGCCGAT
>NZ_JBICZB010000037.1:0-77859 GCF_043201815.1 Kitasatospora sp. NPDC048296 | reverse complement strand
CCCGCCACCGCCCAGAACTACACCCTCCATACCGAGGTCAAGATCATGGAAGACGGGCTTGCAACTCGCCCACGACGCTAAACGCAGCGGCGTTGCCGATTTTAACGGATCGTTGATCACTTCAGAACGGAACCGACCGGGTGACGGACGGGCGGCCGGGATGCGGCCAGAACGAACGAGGCCCCCGACGTGATGAGAATCCGCGATCTTTCCCGCCCCTGCTCTCGGCTCCCCGGACCGTTCCCCGTTGAAGTGGGTGGGGACGTTAGCCAACCGCCGCCATCGACCGAAGCGGAGACGGTAGAGCTGGGGAGTGAGCAGGGAGTGGATCTTGAATCAGCAGCCCCGCTCAACCGCGTGGGGCCAACGCCGACCAACGCCCTCACGTGGATGCTTCGGGGCTTCCTCCTGAGTGCGGCCACACAGTGACCTCATTCGGGACGAAGTGGCTGTGGGGTCAAGTCCTGCCCGCTGAGACCCGACGGGTGCCGCAGCGGGCAGGGTCAACGGCTGCAGGTAGGTCTAGGCGCCCTGCTGACGGCAGATCCTGACGGCAACACCGACGGGCATGAGACGGCAAGGGAGGCTGCCAGCGAGTGGCTGCCGGGAGGCGCGTGCGGCTTCGCTGAGCCTGTCCGAGAGGTCGAACGAGCTTACAAAGCAGATGTCGGCGGTTCGAAACCGTCCGCGCCCACCCAAATCAGACATATTTTCAGGACGAAAAGGGCAACCGGGGCGTCTGTTGTTAGCCCCCGCGCCGGCGGGCTTTCCGCGTCCTGTCCTGTATCGCCGCAGGTCACAGCAGGTTTGTCGCTCTTGAAGCCAGCTGTTTCGAGAAAGCGGCACTCGGGCCTCTCTTGGGGCTTCTCTCTGGGAAATGGCAGGCCAGGGCGGTTTTTCGGACCAGCGGACCACTCCGGGTGACCACTGCTCCCGCTGAGCAGGTGTCACCCGGACGGCCTCATGCAAAGTCGCAGATCCGAGCGGGACGGCAGGGGATGCGAGGGCTTCCAGCACGCATTCAGCGCACACTGCAAACGATCACGGCGACTTCGTCAGGTGCCGGGTGGTCCGGATGCGGCTGCTGGAACTCGGCTTTGCCGTGTGATGCAAGACCGGTTGTTTGGCTCTTCGGGGCTGATAAGAGGTCCGCCGGCCAGGGCCGCCGCTCCGCGGCACAGGGGGCCGAGTCCGACTGAGTGGGCTGCGACCGCCAGGGGAACGCCCGCCAGGGGCTGAAGAGCGGCACAAGGCCGGTGGGCCCCACCGAGTGGTGGGGCCCACCGGCCCTTTGGAGTGGGTCGTGTCTACGAGCTGGTCATCTGCGCTGTGTAGATCCAGCGCTGGTTGGTTCCGCCCTGGCAGTCCGAGATGTCGAGCTGGGTGCCGTTGTTCGTGGCTCCGCTGGGGAGTTCGAGGCATCGACCGGACTGCGGGTTGTAGAGGGTGTCGTCGTAGCGGCGCAGCCATTGCTGGCCGCCTTCGGTGGGGTTGCAGTCGCGCAGGACGATCTTGGTTCCGTTGCCGGTGGCGTTGTCCTGGGTACCGACGCACTTGCCGTCGACGGTCATGGTGTTGTCGGGGGTGAAGGTGAAGTGCTGGTTGTTGCCGTTCCAGCAGTCGTAGATGGCGATCATCGCGCCGGTTGAGCCGCCGCCCCAGTCGTCGACGCACTTGCCGGAGGCGAAGGCGTTCTGGACGTGGACACTGGCGTTGGCGGTGGCGAGGTTGTTGGCCTGCTGGTCGGTGAGGGCGTACGGGTAGAGGCGGACGTCGCTGACCGCGCCGTCGAGTCCGGCGACGTCGGGAAGCTGGAACGTGGTTTCGGCGCCGATGGTGAGCGGCCCGTTGGTCGTCCAGCCGTGCCAGTCGGGGTCGACCTTGGTGGTGCCGGCGGCCTGGCCGTTGACGTAGAGGGTGATGGCCTGGGTGTCGGCGTTGTAGGTGCCGACCAGGTGGGTCCAGGCGCCGACCTGAGGCGGTGCGTAGTCGTTCACCGTGTAGTACTTGGCCGGTGGGTAGTGGTCCTCGCCGGCGAGGGTGAACGACCACCGGCCGTAGGAGGCGGAGTACTGGAGGTAGAACGGGCTCCGCTGGTTGCCGGTCTGGGAGACGATGGTGCGGAAGCCGTTGGTGTTGTTGATCTTGGCCCAGGCGGAGACGCTGTAGCTGTGCGTGGTGTCGATGCCGGGGCTCTGCTGGGACTTGAAGTAGCTGCTGCCGTTGAGGGCGGTGGCCGCGCCGGCCACGCCGTTGTGGTCGGCGGTGCGGGTGGGGCTGCCGCTGGGGGTCAGCGGGTTGGTGGTGCTGCTGTCGACGATCTTGTCGGTCCTGCCGTCCAGCGCCCACCAGCTCGGGGTGACGGCGGAGCTGGCGGCGTTCTGGGGGCCGGCGTCCCAGGTGAAGGTGGGGTTGGCGGTGTCGCCGCCGCGGTGGCCCCACCAGATCTGGATCTGGCCGTCAGGAGTGCGGCCCCACAGGGCGGGCGCGCCGTTTCCGGTCAGGTCACCGTCGGAGCCGAGCACCGGCCAGCCCGCGACGGGGACGTTGCCGAGCGGGATGGCGGCGGAGATCGTGGTCACCGTCGGGACGCTGATCGGGTTGCCGGACTCGTCCCGGACGGGCTCGCCGTCGTGGGTCGGGGCGTAGGTGCCGGTGGTGAGGGTGTAGGCGCGCAGGTCGCCGGTAAGGCGGTTGCGGGTCCACAGGCCCGGGTGGCCCTGGCCGGCCCAGTCACCGGGGGTGATCAGTTCGAGGTCCTTCCAGCCGGAGGCCGCCAGCTGCACCGGGGCGCCGAGGGTCTGTGCGCCGGTGGCCGGGTAGAACCACAGGGCGGCGTCGGAGCCGTTGCCGGTGCTCTCGGTGGTGAGCAGGCCGGTCTGGTTCTTGAACTGGAGCTTGGTGTCGAGGTCGCTGTGTGCGGGGTCGCCGAGCGAGGCGACCTGGAGGGTAGTGGACCAGTCGGCGGCGTATGCGCCGGGCGCGCACTGCGGCGGGGGGTTGGCGGCGTCGCTGCAGGCGGGCTTGGCGAGCGTCGCCTTGCTGTCGAAGCGGCCGGCGTAGCCGGTGTTGCCGGGGTTGCCGTAGAGGTAGATGTCCTTGTTGCCCGCCGGGTGGACGATGAGGTCGTCGACGTTCTTCCCGCCGGTCAGGGTGCCGCGGTGGGTGAACTGGACGCCCTTGGCCCAGCTGCCGGTCGGGGAGTCGGCCGGCAGTGCCGCCAGGGCCGCGGTGGGGCTCTTGGCGAGGGAGTTGCCGGGCACGTTGTAGGCGCGGAGGTTGCCGCCCTGGTCGTACGTGACGATGTCGGGAGCGCCGTCACCGGTGATGTCGCCGAAGACCGGCGGCGGACCGTCGGGGTTCCAGGGCACGTAGAAGGCGTACTGGGTGATCGGGGAGACGTTTCCGGCGTCGTCCTCGGCCTGGATGTAGTAGATGTTGGTGCCCCATCGGCCGGCCGTGACCGGAATGCCGCCGGTGGGCATGGCGGAGCCGCACTGCCAGTTGGAGCCGGCGAGCTGCGGGTCCCAGCCCGAGCGAAGGCACTTCACCCCGGAGGCGACGCCGCCGTTGGGGGCGGGGTCGGTGACGGTGACGGGGATGTATCCGGTCTGCCACGTGCGGACCTTGGTGGTCTGCCCGTTGCCGGACGGCGGGAACTGGGTGGCGAGCGCGTTGTCGGAGAGCTTGTCGTAGACGCCGGGAACGGAGACCTGCGGCGGGGTCAGGTCGACACCGAAGCGGCAGGTGGGGGTGGAGGCGGAGAGGCCGACCAGCTGGTCGCTGGCCATGATGCTGTAGCCGTAGAGGTGGCCGTCCTTGATGACGTCCGCCTTGACGGTGAAGGGGGCGTTGCTGCCGTTGTTGACGAGTGGCGAGTAGCCGCTGTCGACGTCGGGTACGCCGGAGACGGTGTAGTCCCAGATGTGGGACCAGGAGTAGAGCTGGCCCTGGACGGGGCTGCTGACGGTGGCGTTGAGGGTGACGGCGCCGTTGAGGTCCGAACCGGCACCGAGCCAGCCCCAGTCGGCGCCGTTGCAGCCCTGCGTCTGGCGGGCGGGGTCGGCGGTGTGGGGGACCGGGTAGGTGTAGGGGTTGCTGGGAGTGTTGGGGGTGCGGTCGTAGGTGACGGTGAGCGTGGCCCCGTAGTCGAAACGCTTGAACGCGTAGGCGTTGTTCTCGTCGGATGCCTGGAGACCGAAGGTGAGCCAGGGCTCGTTCACCCACTTGGCCACGGTCGGCCCGACGTTCCAGAACGTCACTGGGACGTTGTCGTGACAGCCGCTTCGGCCGGAGCCGGAGACCTGGGCGGTCTCGATCGGACCGCCGACGGGCTGGGGCCGGTTGTCCCAGTTGGTGCCGGTGCCGATGGGGCGGTCGACCAGGTACAGGTCGACGCCGTAGGTCTTGTTGCAGTCCCAGTCGGCGGAGATGTACTCGGCGAAGTCCAGACGCGCGGAGTTGATGGCCGCACCGTTCAGACCGCGGGTGTCGATCTGGAAGTAGGCCCGCTCGATGTCGGCCGGGTTGCAGCTCGGTGCGCTGGGGTAGCTGCCGCACTTGCCGACGCCCAGGTGGTCGCTGTCCGCCGGCCCGTTGACGTTGTAGTGCGTCGCGCCGGTGTGTGCGGACTGGACGAAGGTGGAGCCGTAACTGCCGTTGGTCCAGGGGATCCAGGCGGGGTCGATGAAGTACGGGGCGGTGCCCGTGGCGAGGATGTCCTTGTCCGGGGTGAGGTCGATGCCCGAGGACGTGGCCGTCACCGGCATGGTCGCGACCTTCGCGCCGGCGCCCGGTGCCGCCGCGGTGCTCACCGGGGGAACCACTTCCCGTCCGCCCGAGCCGGAGGAGGCGCCGGGGGCCGGTGACGGTGAGGTCGTCGCGTCGGTCGCGGGTGCGGCCACGGCCCGGAAACTGGCGGCCTTGACGCCCGAAGTGCTGCCCGGGGCAGAGGCGGCAGGGGTCTGTGGCGTGCCGGTCGTCGGGGTGCTGTCCCACATGCGGGGTGCGGGGGCGTGCCAGCGGGGACCGTCGGGGGCGGAGGCGGTCAGGTCGTGGTTCGCGTCGGACGTGATCGTGACCCCGTCCGTGACGGTGCCGAAGTGAAGGTTCTTCAGAGCCGGGTTCGCGGCTGCGGCAGCCGTCTTGACGATCAGTACGGTGCTGACGCTGCCGTTCTTGCCGACGGTGACCTTCAGGTCGGTGTCGGCTCCGAGGACCGCCGGGTAGAGCAGGCTGTCGCCCTGGATCTGTGGTGCGGACAGCGGGAACGGCGCGGTCAGCGCCAGCTTCTTTCCGTCCGTGCTGGTCATGGTGGCCAGCGGTCCGTCTCCACCGCCCGACAGGACCACGCCGGACGGGGTGGCCTTGGGAGCGAAGCCGCCGCCCGGTCGCGCGGCCAGCGTGGCGTCCAGCGGGTGCCACTGGCCGTCGCCGGTCTTCAACCGCTGCTGCTGCGGGTGGCGCGACTGCTGCA
The DNA here is from genome assembly GCF_043201815.1 of Kitasatospora sp. NPDC048296. Classification (NCBI taxonomy): domain Bacteria; kingdom Bacillati; phylum Actinomycetota; class Actinomycetes; order Kitasatosporales; family Streptomycetaceae; genus Kitasatospora; species Kitasatospora sp. NPDC048296. Next base: position 72,383 of record NZ_JBICZB010000037.1, on the reverse strand, counting down.
GCTTGCCGTCCGGGGTGGCGTAGGTCTCGGTGAACTCCGTGGTCAGACGGTCGATCAGGACGTTCTTGCCGCTCGACTTGGCCTGGGCGAAGACGGGGTCGTCGGCCGTCCGCTCCGTCGGACGCTCCTTGGCGTGCGCGGCATCCGCCGCCGCCATGAGTTCGGCCAGGCTCTTGGCGTCGGTGCCGCTCGGGGCGGTGTTGGCGAAGGCCGCGGGTATCGCGGAGGACAGCGCCAGGACGAATCCGGTCGTGACGGCGGCGAGACGCAGCCGTGAACCGCCCCGTCCCCGTGTTCTCGTGCGTGCTCTCGGCGGGCTTTCGGGCATGACGGGGCCTCCCCCGGAAGTGATGGTTGGTGCGGACACAGCCGGGTTCGGACAATGCGCACAGGACAGGCACAATTTCGGCCATGTGGTGAAGGTTGGTCAAATCGTTACCTGACGTTATGTCCGACTTGGCATGCCGAACTGACGGTTTGTCAGCCATCGTGATCTTCGCCACTAATGGAATCTTCATCTTCGGCTCGACGGTGATGTCGACAAGTTCGTAAAGTCACCGAGGTTTATTGCCCGTTCCGTGCCTGGGGGCATGGTCATTCCTCCGGGGGTATTAGTGGCGTTCATCCGTCGTACTCGCTCGACCAGGGAAGGGGCCGCCCAACAAGCGAGACATCCCCGAACAGCCCTGGTCAGCACACTGGCCCTGGTGGCCGGACTTCTCCTGCCGGCCGCGGGCGCGCCGGCATTCGCCGTTGGTACGGACGAGAACAAGATCTGGTCGCCGCAGAGCACGCCGCTGCCATCGACCCCGTCTGTCAGCGGCAAGAACGCCACGCCAGCGGGCTCTTCTCCGAATCGAGTGGCGACACCTGACTGGGCGCCGCCGAAATCTCCTGTGGCCGCTCCTCATGGTTCGTCCACCGTCCAACTGACGACCGAACCGCCGGCGGGCAGCAAGGCGGCCAGGCTCGACGAGAGCGGGAAGCCGCTGGTCGAACCGTCCGCCGGAATCGCCACCAAGGCGGGCACCCTCCCGGTGTGGCTGGCACCCGTGGCTGCCGCCGAGAGCCAGGGGTCCGCGAAGGACAGCACGTCCGTCGTGCCAGGCACCAAACCCTCGGTGCACGTCGAGGTCACCGACGCGAACACCGCCGCGTCCGCGGGATCCCGTACCAACCTGGTGGCGCTCACCCCGACCGACCCGTCGAACGCGACCAAGCTCAGGGTCAGCCTTGACGCCTCCGCCTTCGGGGCAGGGCTCGGTGGCGACTGGTCCCAGCGCGCCCGCCTGTACACCCTGCCCGGCTGCTCGCTGACCACGCCGCAGGTCAAGGGATGCCTGGAGCGCAAGCCCGTCGAGTCGCACTACGACGCCCAGTCCATGAAGCTGGTCGCCGACGTCGACCTGGCGGCCGCCGCGACCACCCCGGCCGCCGCGACCACCCCGGCCGCCCCGCGGACCGGGGTGACCCAGGCCGCGTTCCGCACCGGAGTCACCGCCGCCGCCGACACCGCGGCCGCGCCGACGGTGCTTGCCGCCGACGCCCCGGCCACCGGCGGCGCCGGCACCTACAGCGCCACCAGCCTCTCGCCGAGCCAGTCCTGGACGGCCGGCGACGCTTCGGGTGCCTTCAACTACAGCTACCCCGTGCAATCGCCCCCGAGCATCGGAGGCGCCGCGCCGAAGATCGCACTGGGGTACAGCTCGGCCGCGGTCGACGGCAAGACCTCATCGACGAACTCCCAGGCCTCCTGGATCGGCGACGGCTGGGACTACAGCCCGGGCTTCGTCGAACGCTCCTTCCGCCCCTGTTCCAAGGACGGCATCACCGGCTCCGGCGACCAGTGCTGGGGCGAAGCCAACCTCACCATCTCGCTCGCCGGCCACTCCGGTGAGCTGGTGCCCGACGACGCCTCATGCGTGAACGCCGCAGGCACGGACGAGCAGTCCAAGTGCACCTGGCGGCTCAAGACCGACGACGGCAGCAAGATCGAGTTCCTGACGGGAGCCACCAACGGGACCTGGAACGGCTCCTACATCAAGCTGACCGATGCCGCCGGTGTCGCCTACTACTTCGGCCTGAACCACCTGCCCTCCGCGAGCGGCGCCCCCACCACGATCGGCCCGGACGCCAACTCCGCCTGGACCGTACCGGTCTACTCGCCCAACAACGGCGACCCCTGCTACGACGCGGGCAAGGGCAAGGACTCGTGGTGCCAGACGGCGTGGCGCTGGAACCTCGACCACGTCGTCGATGCCAACGGCAACCTCACCACCTACGGCTACACGCCCGAGACCAACTCCTACGCGCGCGGCGGCGGCCAGAACAAGGGCAGCGGCACCAACACCGCCTACACCCGCGGCGGCGTCGTGGCCTCGATCGGCTACGGGCAGCTGCTGTCCGACCAGCTGAACGCCAACGGCGGCTACCAGCCCGCCTCCCGGATCCTCTTCGACTCCGGCGAGCGCTGCGTCACCGGCGCCTCCGCCTGCGACCCGGCCCAGCGCACGGCCGCCAACGCCGTGAACTGGCCCGACGTCCCCATGGACAAGCAGTGCGCGCAGTCCGACGTCTGCGCCAACTACGGGCCCAGCTACTTCACCACGAAGTGGCTGAACACCATCACCACCCAGATCCGTTCCGGCAACGGCTACCGCGACGTCGACTCCTACGCGCTCAGCCACGCCTTCAAGCTGGTCCAGAACACCACCGAGAACACCGCGGTCCCGTGGCTGGCCTCCGTCCAGCGCACCGCCAAGGACAACTTCAACGGCCAGGCGCCGGTCGTCCTTCCGGCCGTCACCTTCACCGACATCCTGCTGCCCAACCGCGTGGACGGCGCAGGTCCTTCCCGCCCCGACTACAACCGGCCGCGCATCGCCTCGGTGACCACGGAGACCGGCGGCGCGATCAACGTCGACTACTACCAGGCGTCCTGCTCCCGCAAGGACGGGGTGATGCCGACGTCGGCGGACGACAACAAGCGTGCCTGCTTCAACGTCAAGTGGTACGGACCCAACTCGACACCCGACACCGACCCGGTCGACGACTGGTTCCTGCGCTACCCGGTCAAGACGATCACCGTCGACCCGCGCTCCGACCTCGTCAAGGGCGCGCTCCCGCAGACCACCACCTACACCTACGGCGACGCCGCCTGGCACCGCAACGACGGCCGGTTCGTCGACGCGAAGGACCGTACCTGGGACGACTTCCGGGGTTTCGCCACGGTGACCACCGTGACCGGCACCGGAAAGGACGGCGTCCAGGGTCAGAAGTCGACCACCTACTACCAGGGCATGGACGGTGACATCACCGCTTCCGGCGCCGTGCGCTCCCCCCGCAAGATCGCCGGCCCCATGAGCGGCCCGGTCACCGACAGCGACTGGCTCTCCGGCCAGGTGCTGGAATCGGACACCTACGCCCAGGCCGGAGCGAGTGACCCGGTCGCATTCAGTGTCAGCACCAGCTCGGGCCCGGCCCCCACAGCGACCCACGCGCGTGGCGCAGGCCTGCCCGACCTCGTCGCGCGCTACACCTCGACCACGAACGTCGTCACGGCCAAGGCCCTCAAGGCCGACGGTACTTGGCGCACCACCACCGACACCACCACCACCGACCCCGCGCACGCCAACCGGCCCGTCACCGTGCTCAACCAGGCCGACGGCACTGCGGACGTCTGCGCCCGCACCGACTACGCCACGGGTACCAATCCGGTGATGACCGGGCTGGTCTCCCAGGCCCTCACGGTCTCCGGCCCCGACGCCTGCACCGCTACCGCCACGGCCGCCAACACCGTCACCGGCACGCGCACCATTTTCGACGGCGCGAACTTCGGCAGCGCCGGCGACAAGGGCGAGGCGAGCAGCATCCAGGTCCTGGAGAAGTACGACGGCTCCGGCAACGCCCAGTGGACCACCACCGGTGCCAGCACCTACGACGTCTACGGGCGCGCCGTCACCGTCACCGACCCCACCACCACCGACTCCGCCCACCCCAACGGCGCGGCCACCACCACGGTCTACGGCTCCGCCAACCCCGGCGAGTTGCCCAACGCGACGACGATCACCTCGCCGGCACCCGCCGGCGCCCCCGACGCCGCCACCGGCCGAGTCTCCACCGCGACCCTCAACCCCGCCCGAGCCCTGCCGGTCACCGGCACCGACGCCAACGGGCGCACCGTCACCCAGGCCTACGACGCCCTGGGCCGGCTCACCGCCGTCTGGCTCGCCGGGCGCACGACCGGCGACAAGCCGAACCACACCTTCAACTACGCGATCGACAACGGCGCTCCCAGCACTGTCACCTCCGGCACTCTGCGTGCCGACAGCAGCTACCAGCAGTCCATCCAGATCATGGACGGGTTGGCCCGCGTCGTGCAGACCCAGGCCGACCCGGCGATCTCCGCCTACCACGGCCGGATGATCACCGACACCTACTACGACTCCCAGGGCCGCGCCAACCGCGTCAACAACACCTACTACAACGACCAGGCCGGTCCCACGGCCACGCGGTTCGAACCGGACGACGCCAAGGTCCCCAACCAGACCTACACCGTCTTCGACGGTAAGGGGCGCCCCACCAGCGTCCAGTTCCGCGCCTACGGCGTGGCGCAGAGCACCACCACCACGTCCTACCCGGGCGCGGACCGCACCGACGTCACCCCGCCCGCGGGCGCGACGCCGACCACCGCCGTCACCGACGCCCGCGGCCGCACGACCCAGCTGTGGCAGTACAGGACGCCCGTCGCCACCGGCAACACCGCTGACGCGGACGTCACCGCCTACGCCCTCAACCCGGCCGGCCAGGAAACCTCCCGCACCGATGCCGCGGGCAACACCTGGTCCTACACCTACGACCAACGTGGACGGCCGACCGGGACCAGCGACCCGGACGCCGGCAACAGCTCCACCGCGTACGACACCGCGGGGCGCGTCGCCTCCACGACGAACGCCAGCGGCCAGACCATCGCCAGCACCTACGACCTGCTCGGTCGCAAGACCGGCACCTTCAACAGCACGGTCAGCCCGGCGAACCAGCTGACGGGCTACACCTACGACACCGTCGCCAAGGGCCAGCCGGCCAGCTCCACCCGCTACGTCGGCGGGGCCAACGGCGCCGCCTACACCAGCGCGGTGGTCTCGCTGGACACTGATTACCGGCCGACCAGGACCACCCTGACGATCCCCGGCAGCGAGATCGGCCAGACCGGCCCCGTCACCTACACCACCAGCGCCAAGTACGACCCGATCACCGGGGCGAAGACCGAGGAGACCCGCCCGACCGTCGGCGACGTCTACTCCGAGACCCTCGTCTACACCTACGAGGTCTACGGACTGCTCTCCAAGGTCGGCGCGCTCGGCGGCAAGACGTACGACCTCCAGTCGGACTACGACGCCTACGGCCGCAACATCCGCACCACGATGAACCCGTGGGGCACCCAGGTCGTCACCACCAACACCTACGACGAGCCGACCGGCCGCATCCTCAACCAGTACGTCGACAAGCAGACCTCGACCACCGGAACCGTCCAGAACACCACCTACGCCTACAACCAGGCCGGCCGTGTCACGGCGATCCGCACCACCCCTGACAACACCCCGAACGCCACCGACCTGCAGTGCTTCAACTACGACTACCTCGGTCGGCTGACCACCGCGTGGACCGACACCGGACGCCTTGACCAGGCACCCAACCCGGCCGTCGGAGGCCAGGGAGCCTGCGTCAACTCCACGCCCACCAGCGGCGCCCAGGTACCCACCCGGACCACTGTCGGCGGCTATGCGCCCTACTGGCAGACCTACCAGTACGACCTGACGGGCAACCGCACCCAGCTCGTCGCCCACGACCCCGCCGGCGACACCGCCAAGGACACCACGGTCACCCAGACCTTCCCGTCCGCCGGCACCCGCAACGCCCCGACCGGCGCGCCCAACAGCGGTGGCGGCACCGGTGGGCCGCACGCCCTTCTGAGCTCCACCAGCACAACGGGCGGCAGCACGCCGACCGTCAGCACCACCCAGTACGACGCGTCCGGCCGCACCACCGCCATCACCGACACCAACGGCACCGCCACCCTCACCTGGAACGGAGAGGACCGGCTCGACGCGCTCGCCAAGACCGGCGCCGGCACCACCACCTATCTGTACGACGCCGGCGGCAACCAGCTCCTGCGCCGCAACCCCGGCAAGACCACCATCAGCATCGGGGGCGACGAGCTCAGCTTCGACACCAACACCAAGCAGCTCACCGGCGCCCGCTACTACGACCTTCCCGGTGGCACCACCCTGGTCCGCCAGGGCGGCGGCAAGCTCATGTACCAGATCGCCGACCACCACGGCACCGGTGTTCTGGGCATCGACTCCGCAACCCTGACCGAATACCGCCGACCCAGCGACCCGTTCGGCAACCCGCGCGGCACCCAGCCCAGCTCCTGGGCCGGGGACAAGGGCTTCGTCGGTGGAACCAAGGACGACGTCACCGGGCTCACCAACCTCGGTGCCCGGCAGTACCAACCCACCACCGGACGGTTCCTCAGCCTCGACCCCGTCCTCGACCGGTCCGACCCCCAGCAGTGGAACGGCTACTCCTACAGCAACAACGACCCCGTCAACCGCTCTGACCCCAGTGGCCTGTGGTCCGTCTCCAACCTCTTCCAGCCGGCCGTCACCGCAGTTGTCGCGGCGGTGACCTGGGTCGCCGACCACGTCGATCAGATCGCCGCGATCGAGCAGGCCGAGGAGAGCGCGCGCAGGGCCGAAGCCGCGAAGCAGCGGGTCGAAGCTGCCCACCAGAAGGAGGGCCAGGCCAAGGACAAGGTGCTGGGCGTCGGCAAGCAGCTGGCCAAGATCGCCGCTGACGAGCTCGGCATCACCGACGCTTTCGACTGCGTCACCAAGGGCGACCTCGGAGCCTGCGGGGAAACCGTCCTCAACGTCGCCACCAGCCTCATCGGCGGCGGCCCGCTCGCCAAGATCGCCAAGAAGTACGCGCTTCACTGGGGCAAGGCCTTGGAACTTGCCAAGACCATCAAGCGCCTCGCCAGCGAGCTCTACGACGGTTTCAAGGCCTGGCGTGCCGAGTCCAAGGCAGCCCGCGAAGCCGAGCAGATCGCCGGCAGCTGCCTGATCGGCGGGAAGAACAGCTTCAAACCCGACACACCCGTCCTACTCGCCGACGGCAGCACCAAACCCATCAAGGACGTCAAACAGGGCGACAACGTCCTGTCCACCGATCCCCAAACCGACACCACCAGCGCCGAACCCGTCACCGCCACCATCGTCACCCCCGACGACCGGCAGTTCACGGACCTGACTCTCGCCGCCGAGGCGAAGTCGCCCGCCACCATCACCTCGACCCAGCACCACCCCTTCTGGGACGAGACCACCCAGCGCTGGACCAACGCCGCCGACGTCCGAATCGGCGACCAACTCCGCGCAGCCGACGGCACCCTCCTCACCGTCCAGGCCACCCGCAACTACGAAACCCAGCCGCAGGAAGCCCGCAACCTCAGCGTTGCGGACCTCCACACGTACTATGTGCTGGCAGGTGCCACGCCAGTCCTGGTTCACAATTGCCCCGGCGGCACCACTGTCTACCGGGGAGTGTCGGAGATTAGCGGCGAGACCGGCGAGCTGAACCCTGCGTTCGATGACGCAGTCGAAGGGATTGCGCGACCGCGTGGTGGTAACTCCACTCCTGAGTTGCACCAGCATGGTTTCACGGATAGCGATTACACGAGTTGGACCACCTCGGAAGCGGCTGCCCATAGGGCGGCCACAATGAATGGCGGAAATGGTGTCATTCTCGAGGGTACAATTCCAGCTGGCCGATTCCACGTTCACCCAAACAATGAGCCTTGGGGTGAGCCAAGCCTCAGGGGTGAGCACGAGGTGATTATCCAAGGTGAGATGCGGGGAACTCCAAAAGCCGCGTGGCCCGGTTCTCTTAACGGATAGGCAGGATAATCTAGATGATGCTCGAAGTTGCGAAAGAGAGAATTGAAGAGGCCGTTCGCACGTCTAGCTGCGAGGCGGTGAAGATGGTCCCTTGCGAGGCTCTTGACGTGATGCTCGACAGTCTTGAGCAGACTGTTTCTATCGGGATCGGGCCGGCTGCCAAGCTGACGTCCACCTATCGTCATCGATATGAGTCGATCAAAGAATTTCGTGAGGAGAGCTTTGGCTGGCGCGGGTTCTTTAATGTGCTAAGTGAGAGCGAAGAGTCGGTTGGACTGCTTGCCGTGCGGGGTGGCGGATGGCGGATGATCCTTCTCCTGAACGAATCTTCTGCTTCTGTGGTTGCCTCTCTAGTTAGGCCGCCGAGTCGTGCAGACTGGCCGGAAGGGGCCAGCGCGATATAGTCGGAGAAATGGGCATTATGGAGGTCTCGCTGACCGTGAGGCCTCCATAACGCCTCCACGATCAGGCGTTACAAGCTTGGAGGCAGCGTCATCCCCTGGGGTGGGGAGGTCATTAATGGAAACCATCGAATAGCCGAGGCTATGCGGCGAATGGAAATCTCAGGGCGCGATTCGTTCCACCCCGGTAGAGAGGTCCTGGTCGTCCCGTAGGGATTCTGAACGGCCGCCCAGCCCTAGGCTGGGCGGCTTTTTTATCGTTGGTCGAGGTATTTGCAGTGAGAATGTCGCCGTGGAATCGGGTGGGTCGCTTGAGGCGCGTACAGTCCTGGTTCGGTTGGCCGGTTCCCGCGCCCGTCCGACTCGCGACCCGGGAGCGGGTCGCCGAGTTGGTGGCAGTGGCAACGGCGCGGGGGTTCAGCAGGAAGGGGGATGGCTTGGATCTGGAGGAAGGGCAGACGTTCGTTGTCATCCCCTACCTGCCGGAGTCGTCTCCTGAGTCCAGTTCGATGTGCCTCATTGTCGAATTTCCGCACCCCATTGATCTGGAAAATGGAAGCAGGCCGCGATGCAGCTTCTCCAGGCTTGACGTGTCGGATGCAGATCTGAAATCACTGCCGGCCGCCAAAGCCAGGGTGCGGGATCAGTTGTTGCACTGGATGGCCTGGGAGGCGTACAGGGGGAGATCGTAGCTTTTGGCCAGGAGCCCACCGGATATTCCGGTGGGCTCCTGGGACGTGGGGCGACACCGCGACCTGGCGATGGGCCCCGACGCGGCGCCGCCCCGCCCGGCGAGCGGGCGGGGCGGATGCGGTCAGCAGGCCGTCAGCACGCCCGCAGGCCGTTGTGGAAGTACCAGTTGCCATCGGCGTACGCGCCGTAGACGTAGGCCGTTCCGAAGAAGTTGCCGTTCGTTCCGCCTATCTGGTACCAGACGTTGCCCTGGCTGTTGATGTCCTCGCCCCTGGTCCAGCACTCGATGTAGATCTCATCCGACGACCACGAGTACGAGTACACGTCGCCGGCGACCTTGGCCGTCCAGGAGTACGGCTGCGAGTAGACGCCCACGCCGTGACCGCTCGCGTGGTAGCGGAGTGCGTACCAGCCATCGGCGGACGCGCTGCCCGCCGAGACGCCCACCGCACCGGCCGCCACCGCCACGACGGCCGCCGCGGTCGCGCCGCGGCGGCCGATCTTCTTGAGAATGCCCTTGACCATGTCGACTCCCGTAATCGGTCGAGGTGTTGAGGTGCCGTCCGATCTCGACGGCGGGACACAGCTGACCCGACCACCCGGGATGTTCGGTACCGTCTGACGGAAACTGACAACACCTGACATCGCCCGACCAGGCGGTCTGAACGCGCCTTGCTCCCACCGGATTCGACGGATCGCTGGTCACCGCCGTCACTCGTCACCGCGTTCCGTGTACGCGTGAAGCGTGCAACGGCGTCGAGGGATCTGACATCTGACAACGGGGAGGCCGCGATGGCCGCCCGCGACCATGTCGAGGTGCCCGATGGCGCCGGCCTGAGCGACGGTCTCGCAACAGCGGGCTGGTCGAGCAGTCCGTGGACGTGGTGCTGGGCCGGGAGGCGCGGCTCGTCGACGGCCTGTCGCCGGCCGAGCGCGAGACCCTGGCCAGCCTGCTGGACAAGCTGCTGACCGACGTGCGATCGCGGGTGGCGGGGCCGGAGGGGCCGGGCGAGGATCGGGGGGACCGTACGGACCCCTGAGCGCGGTGGACGGACCCCTGGGAGCGGTGGGCGGATGGCGGAGCAGCTGGGGGAGAGCCGGGCGGAGCTGTCGGCGCGGCTGAACTGGCTACGGGCGGCCGTGCTGGGCGCCAACGACGGCGTGGTCTCCACGGCGGGCATCGTGACCGGGGTGGCGGGCGCGGCGGGCTCCCGTACCGCGCTGCTCGTGGCCGGGGTGGCCGGGCTGCTGGCGGGGGTGATGTCGATGGCGGTCGGCGAGTACGTGTCGGTCAGCACCCAACGGGACACCGAGCGGGCCGCGTTGGCCAAGGAGCAGCGCGAGCTGGCGGAGGATCCGGAGGGGGAGCTCGACGAGCTGACCGACTACTACCGGGACAGCGGGCTGACCGCCGGCCTGGCCCGGGAGGTGGCGGCGGCGCTGACCGAGCGGGACGCGCTGGCGGCCCACGCGCAGACCGAACTCGGCATCGACCCCGAGGCGTTGACCAACCCCTGGCAGGCGGCACTGGCCAGCGCGGCCGCTTTCACGATGGGCGCCCTGGTGCCGCTGCTGGCGGTGATGCTGCCGCCGGAGTCGTGGCGGCTGGGGGTGACGGCGGCGGCGGTGGTGGTCGCGTTGACCGCCTCGGGCTGGACGAGTGCCCGGCTGGGCGGGGCCGGGCCGGGGCGGGCGGTGGCGCGCAACGTCGCGGGCGGGTTGCTGGCGATGGCGGTGACGTACAGCGGGGGCGTGCTGCTGGACGGCATTACCGGCTGAGCCGCTCGGGTTCGTTCGGGCCGATTCGCTCGGGAGGCGGGCGGACGCGCCCTGTGTTTGTGTGGCTGCAAACCGCTTGGGAGAGGTCAACGACCCGGCCCTGATGGGCTGGGCTTGAGGTTAACCATGTGCCCGATGAGTCGCCCTACCGGTGGTCACCTCGTCTCAGCAGCGTTAGACGCTGCTGGGGCGGTTGACTGCGCCCCGCTGCCATGCATCAGCCGCACGGTGGCGGATGTTGCGGGAGCCGTTGATATCCGCGTGCATGGTGACGCCGCAGGCGCGGCACGCGAATGTGGCCTGGTTCACTCGGTTCTGTCTGTGGGTGTGCAAGCAGGTGGAGCACTGATGGGAGGTGTGGGCCGGGTTGACGTGCACGACGGGGACTCCGGCGCGCTGGGCCTTGTACTCCACGAAGGCTCCGAGCTGGGCGAATGCCCAGGAGTGGAGGCGGTACCGCTGGTCGTGCTTGGCCTTGACCCTCTCGCGGATGCCCGTGAGGTCTTCCAGGGCGATCCCGCGCGAGGTGCGTTCAGCGGTGGTGACGATGGTCTTGGAGATGCGATGGTTGGTGTCGGCGGCGAACCGGGCCTCACGGCGACGCAAGGCCTTCAACCGGCGTTTCGCGTTCTTGGTCTTCTTGGCCTGGAGCTTCGCGGTCACAGTGCGCATCCGCTTGCGGTAGCGCTCCAGACGGCGCCCGGACATGACCGTGCCGTCGGAGGTGGTGGCGATGTTGACGATCCCGAGGTCCACGCCGAGCCAGTCGGCCGGTTCGGAGACCGGAGGTTCGGGGATGTCGCAGGTCGCGAACAGGTACCAGGAGCCGTCACGAACCACCAGATCCGACTCGCCCCGCCGGTGGTCGGCAATCATCTTGAGCGCGTCCACAGAGCAGCGGAACCCGATGCCCTTCAACCGCCCGGCCGTTGTCCAGATGGACACGGTCCTCGTGTCGGTGTTCCACGTCAGCATCCGGTCATCGAACGGCTGCGCCGCATCCTCGCGGAAGCTGATCGGCTTGGACTCGGCCTTGTTCCGTCGCTTCGACCCTTTCGGGCCGAGATTCCCGGCCTTGAGGTTCGCCCGAAGCGTGGCGTAGGCGTCGCAGACCTTTTTCACCGACCTGACGGCGGCCTGCGCGCCGAGATCGTATTCGTCTTTGACGTGCCGGTACACCAGCGGCTGCAAGCCGTTGCGCCGGATCTCCTTCTTCTTGAAGGCGACGTGGGAGATGTGGTTCGCGGCCCGGTTGCACGCGCGCAGTGTCGCAGCGAGCGCGTCCGCCTGATACGGCGACGGCTCCAGCTTCACCCGGACAACGATCTTCACGCGAAAGAACGTAGTTCGCACAAAATCGAAAAATCAAACCGGGAGGTCAGAGCACATGGAAGAGAACTCCGCCGCTTCGCTGCTCCGATCCAAGGAGCCGATCCCTCCCGGGGCTGAAGCCCCGGGCTTCCTCGACAGAATCAGGTGAACCGCCGTGTCCATTCCCCCGTTCGGATCGAACGACCCGTTCTCCGACCTGCTCAGCCGGTTCTTCGGGATGAGCCCGCTGGCCTCCCCGCCCGCCGTGCAGAGGGTGCCGATCGGGCGGTTGCTCAGCGAGTCCTCGCAGGAGCTGCTGGCGTACGCCGCCCAGCGCGCGGCCGAGGACGGGAGCAGCGACCTGGACACCGCGCACCTGGCTTGGGCGGCCACCCGGGTGGAGCCCTCCCGGCGGATGCTGGAGCGCGCGGGCATCGACCCGGACGAGCTGTCCGCGGATCTGGAGCACGCGCTGCCGTCCGGGACCTCGGAGCCGCCGGCCGGGCAGCCCGCGCTCACCCCCTCGGCCAAGCGCGCGCTGCTGGCCGCGCACGCCCGTTCGCAGGCGGTCGGCGCCTCGTACATCGGCCCGGAGCACATCCTCGGCGCGCTGCTGGAGCAGGAGCGTTCGGGCGCGGGTACGGCGCTGCGCAACGCGGCGTCCTCGCAGGAGGCGCTGAAGTCGGTGCTGGAGGGGCGCGGCACCGGCGGCGAGCGCAGCAGCGCTGGCGCGCACCCGAGCGAGACGCCGACGCTGGACGAGTACGGGCAGGACCTCACCGAGGCCGCGCGCTCGGGCCGGCTGGACCCGGTGGTCGGGCGGGCCCAGGAGATCGAGCAGACCGTCGAGATCCTCTCCCGGCGGACCAAGAACAACCCGGTGCTGATCGGCGAGCCGGGCGTCGGCAAGACCGCGATCGTCGAGGGCCTGGCCCAGCGGATCGTCTCCGGGGACGTGCCGCAGAGCCTCAAGGACAAGCGGGTGGTCACCCTCGACCTGACCGCGCTGGTGGCCGGCTCCAAGTACCGGGGCGAGTTCGAGGAGCGGCTGAAGAAGGTGATCGACGAGGTCACGGCGGCCGGGAAGAGCGTGATCCTGTTCCTGGACGAGCTGCACACCGTGGTCGGCGCGGGCGGTGGCGGCGAGGGTTCGATGGACGCCGGCAACATCCTCAAACCGGCCCTGGCACGCGGCGAGTTGAGCGTGGTCGGGGCGACCACGCTGGACGAGTACCGCAAGCACGTGGAGAAGGACGCGGCGCTGGAGCGCCGCTTCCAGCCGGTGCTGGTGCCGGAGCCGAGCGTCGAGGAGACGATCGAGATCCTGCAGGGACTGCGCGACGCGTACGAGGCGCACCACCAGGTGCGGTTCGGCGACGAGGCGCTGGACGCGGCGGCGACGCTCTCCGACCGGTACGTCAGCGACCGCTTCCTGCCCGACAAGGCGATCGACCTGCTCGACCAGGCCGGCGCGCGGGTGCGGCTGCGCAGCCTCAGCGGCTCCACCGAGGCCACCTCGGTGCAGGACCGGATCACCAAGCTGAAGCGGGAGTTGGACGAGGCCGTCGCGGACGAGGAGTTCGTGCGGGCCGCCAACCTGAAGACCGAGCTGCGGCAGACCGAGGACGAGCTGGCGGCGATCGCCGAGTCCCGCGAGGAGGTCGTCGACGTGACGGCCGACGACATCGCCCAGGTGCTGTCCTCCCGGACCGGCATCCCGGTCGCCGAGCTGAACGAGACCGAGAGGGAGCGGCTGCTCAAGCTGGAGGAGCACCTGCACGAGAAGGTGATCGGCCAGGACGACGCGGTCACCGCCGTCGCCCAGGCGGTGCGCCGCGGCCGGGCCGGGATGGGCGATCCGGAGCGGCCGACCGGTTCCTTCCTGTTCCTCGGGCCGACCGGCGTCGGCAAGACCGAGCTGGCCAAGGCGCTGGCGGCGCTGCTGTTCGGCGACCCGGACCGGATGATCCGCTTCGACATGAGCGAGTTCCAGGAGAAGCACACCGTCTCCCGGCTGGTCGGCTCCCCGCCCGGGTACGTCGGCTACGAGGAGGCGGGGCAGCTGACCGAGGCGGTGCGCCGCAGGCCGTACAGCGTGCTGCTCTTCGACGAGGTGGAGAAGGCGCACCCGGACGTCTTCAACCTGCTGCTCCAGGTGTTGGACGACGGGCGGCTCACCGACTCCCAGGGGCGTACGGTCGACTTCCGCAACACCGTGGTGATCATGACCAGCAACATCGGTTCGCAGCGGATCCTGGACCGTGCGGGGAGCCTCGATGCCCGGAGCGGCGCTCCTGATCAGGCACTGAGGGACGACCTGATGCGGGACCTGCGCCAGCAGTTCCGGCCGGAGTTCCTGAACCGGATCGACGAGGTGATCGTCTTCCACGCGCTCACCCGGAAGGACCTGGTGTCCGTGGTCGATCTGCTGCTGGAGCGCACCCGGCGCCGGCTCCGGGCGCAGGACGTGCAGCTGGAGGTCACCGAGGCGGCGAAGGAGTTCCTGGTCAACCGGGGCTACCAACCGGAGTTCGGGGCGCGGCCGCTGCGCCGGACGATCCAGTCGGAGCTGGACAACCGGATCTCCAACCTGCTGCTGGACGGCACCGTGCGGGAGGGGGACACACTGATCGCGGACATGAGCGAAGGGGAGCTGACGGTGTCGCTGGCGCGGCCGGAGGCGTCGGCGACCTTCGAGGAGGCGGAGGCGAAGGCGCGGGCTGCCTCGGCGGAGTAGCGCACCGGCGCGCCGGGTTCGGGCGTACTCCAGCGGGAGTACGCCCGAACGCCACTGGTGGAGGACGCGCGGGGCGGGGGCGCGGGGCCGTGCGGCGAGGAGGCCCCCGAGGATCAGCCCGCCGCGGCCCGCGGGAACACCTCGCGCAGGAGCGGGTCGGGCAGCCCGCGCTTGCGCCACTCGCGCGGGTAGCCGAGCGAGACCTCCTCGAAGGGGACGCCGTCGTAGTTGGTCTTGCGCGGGATGTGCAGATGGCCGTAGATCATCGCGGCGGTGTTGAAGCGGCGGTGCCAGTCGGCGGTCAGCTCGGTGCCGCACCACTGGGCGAACTCGGGGTACCAGAGCACCTCGGTGGGGTGGCGGACGGTCGGGTAGTGGTTGACCAGGACGAGCGGGACGTCCGGGTCGCAGGCCGCGAGCCGTTGCTCGGTCAGCCGGACGCGCTCGCGGCACCAGGAGTCCAGGTCCGGGAACGGGTCCGGGTGGAGCATCCGCTCGTCGGCGCAGACGATGCCGCTCTCGTAGGCGGCCGCCAGGGACTCCTCCTTGGTGGTCGTGCCGGGCGCACGGAAGGAGTAGTCGTACAGGAGGAAGAGCGGGGCGATGCGGACGGGGCCGCCGGCGCCCTGCCAGAGCGGGTACGGGTCCTCGGGGGTGACGACGCCGAGGCCGCGGCACAGTTCCACCAGGTGCTCGTAGCGGGCCACGCCGCGGAGCTGGACCGGGTCCTCGGGGTGGGTCCACAGCTCGTGGTTGCCGGGCGCCCACACCACGCGGGCGAAGCGTTCGGCGAGCAGGCCGAGCGCCCACTCGATGCTGGTGGTCAGCTCGCCGACGTCCCCGGCGACGAGCAGCCAGTCGTCGGGGTGGGTGGGCTGGAGCTTCTCCACCAGGTCGCGGTTCTCCTGGTAGGAGATGTGCAGATCGCTCACCGCGAGCAGCCGCCCGCCCGCCCTGGTGGGCGTCGGCTCTGCGCCGCTGTGGATCTCGGTAGTCACTCCTGCCCCCTGTGTTCACCTGGTCAATGGGGCCACCCTACGTGGCGGTCCGGGGTCGTGGGCGGGGTTGACGGGATCAGCTGTTCGAGGGGTGGGACGAGGAGTTGAGGTCCGCTCAGGGACGGACCTCAAGCGGCACTCCTCCGGGGTGGGCCCCAGGGCTGGGCTCCAGGGCTGGACTCAGGAGCTGATGTCGATGAGCACACCGCGGGAGGTGGCGGTGGTGACGGCGAGGATGACCAGGGAGGCGATGCCGAGGGCCAGGCCGAGGAAGGCACGGCCGCGACGGCTGGTGCCACGGACCAGGGCCAGAGTGGCGAGGGTGATGGCGATCGGGCCCAGGACGATGTTGAAGAGCAGCAGGCCGGGAAGTCCGAGGAGGAAGGAGGCGATGGCCAGGTTGTCGGCTTCCGCGGTGCCCTGACGGTCGGTGGCGGCTCGGTCTGCGGCGCGCTTGGTGACGGCGCTTTCGGTGACGGTGCTCATGGCGGTGGCGAGTCCTCTCGGCGGAGTGGACGGGTCGGCTGGAGTGGCCGGAGCGGCCCGGTCAGCGGTGCCGCAGGCGGGCGATGCCCTCGCGGGCGCCGAAGCCGAGCAGCCAGGCGGTGATCGCGGCGGCGGCGGTGAGGAAGACCGGGAGGGGCAGGTGGGCGGCGGTGCCGATCAGGACGCCCATGGCGACCAGGGCGGAGAACAGGATCACGGCTGACTCCTTCAGCTGCGGGTGCGGCTGCGCCGGTTTCGGCTGTGTTTCGGTTAACAAGTGTTCACTGACTTCGGGCACCACTGTACGCCCGGCTGGCCAAGTTCGGCAAACGACTGTTTACTGAATGGCGTGAGTCACACCGTAGGGGTCAGACAGGCCCAGAAGCAGCAGAGTCGGCGGGCCTTGCTGGATGCCGGGCTGCACCTGCTGGCCGATCAGAACCTGGCGAGCCTGGGCGTCCGCGAGGTCACCCGCGAGGCCGGACTGTCGCCCGCCGCCTTCTATCGACACTTCCCGGATCTCGCCGCGCTCGGCGTCGCGCTGGTCGAGGAGTCGCTGGCCAGCCTGCACGTCATGATCCGTTCGGTGCTCGCCGAGGCCGGCGGTGCCGAGGAACTGATCGACCGGGCGGTGGACGTGATCCGGCAGCACGTCCGCGAACACCGGTCGCACGTACGCTTCCTGGCGCGCGAGCGGCACGGCGGGGTCCGGCAGGTGCGTGAGGCGATCGACGCCGAACTCGGCCGCTTCGCCGCCGAGGTGGGCTCCGCCCTGGCGCTCCAGCCGGTCTCGCGGGGCTGGAGCGAGCAAGACCTGCGGATGCTCGCCGAGTTGTACGTGGACCACATGGTGTCGACGGCATCCGCCTTCCTGGAGGCCCAGGAGGCGGACCCCGCCCGCGAGCGGCGGATCGCCGCCACGGCCCGGCTGCAGCTGCGCCTGATCAGCCTCGGTCGGCGCCACTGGCAAGGGAGTTGACCGTGCGGGTCGGCCGGAACCCCTGACGGCGCTCGACCGCTTGCCCTAATGTGCCGAATGGCCACTCCGTGATGGCGGCCCCCTTGACATGTCGCCATGTGCACGACAATTTTGGGAGACCCCCACACCGAGAGGTCTCTCATGAAGAAGCCGCTCATAGGCTTGCTCGCCGCGGTCCTGGTCGCCGGAGCGACCGCGCTGACCGGGGCCGTCCCGGCCCAGGCCGCCGCCGACACGACCACCAAGGCTGCCGAGGTCGCGACCACCAAGGTCGCGAACACCAGGGCCGCCGCCCGGCCCCTCGACGCCGTCGACTTCAGCGGCACGGTCGCGCTCAGCAACTGCTCGGGCTCGCTGGTCCGGATGCCCGGCTCGACCGGCAGCGACCCGGCGCTCGTGCTCACCAATGGCCACTGCCTTGAGACCGGCATGCCGGGCCCCGGCCAGGTGATCGTCGATCAGCCGTCCAGCCGCACTTTCACCCTGCTCGACGGCTCCGCCGGCGAGGTCGCCACGCTGACCGCCACCAAGGTGGTCTACAGCGCGATGACCGACACCGACGTGACGATCTACCAGCTCGACTCCAGCTACGACACGATCCAGTCCCAGACCGGGATCTCCCCGCTGACCGTCTCCGCCGACCACCCCGTCCAGGGTGCCGACATCCGGGTGGTCTCCGGCTACTGGAAGCAGATCTACTCCTGCTCGATCGACGGCTTCGCCTACCAGCTCAAGGAAGCCGACTGGACGTTCAAGGACTCGGTCCGCTACACCTCCGGCTGCAACGTGATCGGCGGCACCTCCGGCTCGCCGGTCGTCGACGCGAACACCGGCCAGGTCGTCGCCGTCAACAACACGATCAACGAGAACGGCGAGTCCTGCACCCTCGACAACCCGTGCGAGGTCGATCAGACCGGCGCGGTGACGGTCCACCAGGGCATCGGCTACGCCCAGGAGACGTACATCATCCCGGCCTGCTTCGGAGCCGGGAACAGCTTCGACCTCACCCTCCCGGGCTGCACCCTGGCCCGTCCGTAGGGCCGACCCCCGGCCGCAGGCCCGACCAGCCCGTGAGCCCTGACCCCGCCCGCGCGCACCCCATCAGCGGGCGACCCGCCCCGAGCAGCCGACGGAACCGAGGCAACGCCACTGACCAGCACCTTCCCCCGATGGACCACCCGCGACCAGGCGGGTGGTCCATTCGGCCGTCCACGAGGCGGCCGCCGCACCACCCGCACCGCAGAGTTGTGCCGACGAGGCATCCGTCATGTCCGTTGACCAGATGGAGAGTTGATGACCACCAAGCTGAGAAGACTGCTGGTTTCCGTGCTGCTGATACCGGTGTTCGCGATCGGCGGCCTGGCCACCCCGGCCTTCGCCGCCGGCGGTCAGGGCGCCGAGACGGCGGGCGCCGCCCACGGCCGCAGCCCGGCCGACGACCCGACCGCCGACATCAAGGACCGCCTGGCGGCGATCCCCGGGGTGACCATCACCGAGGAGAAGCCGACCACCACCGGCCACCGCTACTTCCTGGCCACCTACACCCAGCCGATCGACCACTTCCGCCCCTGGCTGGGCACCTTCCAGCAGCGCTTCAGCGTGCTGCACCGCGGCTACGACCGCCCGACCGTCTTCTACACCAACGGCTACACGCTGGGCACCAGCCCGTCCCGCACCGAGCCGACCCGGCTGGTGGACGGCAACCAGGTCTCCATCGAGTACCGCTACTTCACCCCCTCCCGCCCCGAGCCGGCCGACTGGTCCAAGGCCGGCATCCGCCAGCAGGCCGCCGACTCGCACAAGCTGGTGACCGCGCTGAAGCGGATCTACCAGCAGGAGTGGCTCTCCACCGGCGCCAGCAAGGGCGGCATGTCCTCCACCTACTACCGCCGGTTCTACCCGGACGACGTGGCGGGCACGATCGCCTACGTCGCGCCGAACAACACCGACGTCAACGACTACTCGGCCTACACCGAGTTCTTCCGCACCGTCGGCACCCCCGAGTGCCGCGCCAAGCTGAACGCCGCCCAGCGCGAGCTGCTGGTGCGTCGCGACCGCCTGGAGTCCCGCTACGTCGCGGACAACAAGGCGGCCGGCTCCACCTTCAACACCCTCGGCACTCCGGACCGCGCCTACGAGGCCGGCGTGCTGGACGTGGTCTGGGCGTTCTGGCAGTACAGCCTGGAGTCGGACTGCGCCAAGGTCCCGGTGGCCGCCACCGCGACCGACGACGAGCTGTACGCGTGGTTCGACGCGCAGTCGGGCATCACCGGCAACAGCGACCAGTCGCTGGCGAAGTACACCGCGTACTACTACCAGGCCGCCACCGAGCTGGGCGCGCCGTTCTTCGACGTCTCGTACCTGCAGGACCAGCTGCACTACGACTACAAGGAGCTCTACTCGGCCCGCTCCTACGTGCCGAAGGAGATCCCGACCGTCTTCAACCCGTACGCGATGCCCGACGTCGACCGATGGGTCAAGCGCGAGGGCGAGCGGATCATGTTCGTCTACGGCGGCAACGACCCGTGGGGCGCCAAGCCGTTCCACCTCGGTCGGGGCAGCGACGACAGCTACGTGTACACCGTGCCCGGCGGCAACCACGGTTCCAACATCGGCAAGCTGCCGGCCGAGCAGTCGGCGGAGGCCACCGCCAAGGTGCTGGAGTGGGCCGGCCTGGGTGACCAGGACACCGCCCGCTCGCTCGCCAGGTCGCCGCAGCTGGTCCCGTCCTTCGGCCCGCTCGACATCGAGGGCCAGCGACTGGAGCAGGAGCGCCGCCCGCTCTGACACCCCTTGGAAGGCCGACGAGGCCGACAAGGCTGACACGACCGGTAGGACCAGGAGGCCGCCCCACCCCGGGGCGGCCTCCCGCCGTATGCCGGCCACCATCCGCCGGCCGCGCGGCCCCGCCACCCGCCGACCCCCTCCCCGAAGCAGTGAATCAGTGCTTCAATGCTTCCATGGCCTACCGACGAACCCCCGCCGTGCAAGCCCGCCTGGACGCCCAGCGCGAGGCGGTACTGCAGGCCGCGGTCGGCCTGCTCGCCGAGCGCGGCTACGGCGGCTGCACCATGGCCGCCGTGGCGGAGCGCGCCGGGGTCGCCACCGGCAGCCTCTACCAGCACTTCGCCAACAAGGCCGAGCTGTCGGTGCAGCTGTTCCGCCGGGTGGTCACCCGGGAGATCGAGGCGGTCAACGCCGCCGTGGCCCGCCGGGACACCCCGCAGCGGCGGATCGCCGCCGTGGTCGAGACCTTCGCCGCCCGTGCGCTGCGCGCGCCCCGGCTGGCGTACGCGCTGCTGGTCGAGCCGGCCGACGCGGTGGTGGACGGCGAGCGCCTGGTCTTCCGGCGGGCGTTCCGGGACGTGATCGCCACCGAGATCGCCGCCGCCGTGGCGAACGGCGAACTCCCCGAGCAGGACCCGGTGCTGACCGCCGCAGCCCTGGTCGGCGCGGTCGGCGAGGCCCTGGCCGGCCCGCTCGCCGCCGCGCCGGTCGAAAGCGTCGGGCCCGAACACAGCGACAACACCACGGTGGTCCCCGCCCTGGTCTCCTTCACCCTGCGTGCCCTGGGAGGACGCGATGACAGCGACGCATGAGGTCACCAACCAGGTGCCCCTGCCGTACGGACACGACACCGCCGCCGACCCGACCCTGCTCGCCGCCCTGGACCGGGCCGGCGCCGGCTGGGCCGAGCCCGAGCTGCGCGAACTCGGCCGCCTGGCCGGCTCCGAGCAGGCCGCCGACTGGGGTCGACTGGCCAACGAGAACCCGCCCGTGCTGCGCACCCACGACCGCTTCGGCCACCGGATCGACGAGGTCGAGTTCCACCCCTACTGGCACGAGCTGATGCGCACCGCCGTCTCGTACGGTCTGCACGCCGCGCCCTGGCGGGACGAGCGGCCCGGCGCCCACTCCGCGCGCGCCGCCAAGTTCTACGTCTGGGGCCAGGTCGAGGCCGGCCACACCTGCCCGATCTCGATGACCTACGCCGCCGTTCCGGCCCTGCGCCACAACCCCTCCCTGGCCGCCGAGTTGGAGCCGCTGCTGGCCGCCACCGAGTACGACTACGGGCTGCGCGAGCCGCGCACCAAGCGCGGGCTGATCGCCGGCATGTCGATGACCGAGAAGCAGGGCGGCTCGGACGTCCGCACCAACACCACCACCGCCGCCCCGCACGCCGACGGCACCTACCGGCTCACCGGCCACAAGTGGTTCACCTCGGCGCCGATGTCCGACCTCTTCCTGACCCTCGCCCAGGCACCCGGCGGGCTCAGCTGCTTCGTGCTGCCGCGCGTCCTCCCGGACGGCAGCCGCAACCGGCTGCACCTGATGCGGCTCAAGGACAAGCTCGGCAACAAGTCCAACGCCTCCGCCGAGTTGGAGTACGACGGCGCGGTCGGCTGGCTGGTCGGCGATGAGGGCCGGGGTGTGCCGACCATCATCGAGATGGTCAACATGACCCGCCTGGACTGCACGATCGGCGCCGCCTCCGGCATGCGCTACGGCACCACCCGGGCGGTCCACCACGCCCTGCACCGCCGGGCGTTCGGCAGGACGCTGGTCGACCAGCCGCTGATGCGCAACGTGCTGGCCGACCTGGTCGTGGAGTCCGAGGCCGCCACCGTGGTCGCGATGCGGCTCGCCCAGTCCACCGACCTCGCCCTGGCCGGGGACGAAACCGAGGCACTGGTACGGCGGTTGGGCCTAGCAGTGGCCAAGTACTGGGTGTGCAAGCGCGGTCCGGCGCACTCCGCCGAGGCGCTGGAGTGTCTGGGCGGCAACGGCTACGTGGAGGAGTCCGGGATGCCCCGGCTCTACCGCGAGGCGCCGCTGGTGTCGATCTGGGAGGGCTCCGGCAACGTCGCCGCCCTGGACGCGCTGCGCGCCATGGCCAAGCGCCCGGAGACGGTCGACGCCTTCCTCGGCGAACTCGACGCCGCCGCCGGCGCGGACCGCCGGCTGGACGCGGCGGTCGCCGAACTGCGCAAGCAGCTCAGCGACCTGACCGACCTGGAGTACCGCACCCGGCGGCTGGTCGAGTCGATGGCGCTGGCCTTCCAGGGCTCGCTGCTGGTCCGGTACGGCGACCCGGCGGTGGCCGACGCCTTCTGCGCCACCCGCCTGGGCGGCGACCACGGGGCCGCCTTCGGCACCCTGCCGCCCGGCGTGGACACCGCCGCGATCATCGACCGCGCCCGCCCGGTGCCCGCGTGAGCGCCCGAGAAGCCGAAGAGGTACGGGAGTTCTGGCAGTCCCTGGGGCTGCCCGGACTGATCGACGTGCACACCCACTTCATGCCGAAGAACGTCCTCGACAAGGTGTGGGCGTACTTCGACGCGGCCGGCCCGCTGGTGAACCGGCCCTGGCCGATCACCTACCGCGAGGCCGAGGAACAACGCGTCCGGCGGCTGCGGGAGTTCGGCGTCCGGGCGTTCACCTCGATGCTCTACCCGCACAAGCCCGGCATGGCCGCCTGGCTGAACGCCTGGGCCGCCGACTTCGCCGCCCGCACCCCGGAGTGCCTGCACACCGCGACCTTCTTCCCCGAACCGGGGGCGGCCGGGTACGTGGCACGGGCCGTCGAGGACGGCGCGCGGGTGTTCAAGGCGCACCTCCAGGTCGGCGGCTACGACCCGACGGACGCGCGGCTGGACGAGGTCTGGGGGCTGCTCGCCGAGACCGGCACCCCGGTGGTCACCCACTGCGGATCCGGTCCGGTGCCGGGCAAGTTCACCGGGCCCGGCCCGATCGGCGAGGTGCTGGAGCGGCACCCCGGACTGGTCCTGGTGGTCGCCCACCTCGGCATGTCCGAGTACCGCGACTTCCTCGACCTCGCCGAGCGCCACCCGGCCGTCCGGCTGGACACCACCATGGCGTTCACCGACTTCGCCGAGGTCGACGCCCCGTTCCCGCGCGACGAACTGCCGCGGCTGCGCGGGCTCCAGGAGCGCGTCCTGCTCGGCAGCGACTTCCCCAACATCCCGTACCGGTACGTCCACCAGCTGGAGGCGCTGGCCGGGCTGGGCCTGGGGGAGGAGTGGCTGCGGGCGGTCTGCCACGACAACGCGGCCGCCCTGTTCGGGCTCAGCTGACCGCCCGCAGCACGCCCAGCGCGTCCGCGTGCAGCCCGGGCGCGGCGGCGAGGAAGCTGTCGGAGCCGGCCGTCCAGGCCGCCCCGGCGGCGTCCGTCACCGCCGCGCCCGCCTCGCTCGCGATCAGCGCGCCGGGCAGCAGGTTGCCCGCGTCCGCGCCGTACTCCCAGAACAGCGCCAGGTGCCCGGAGCCGACCTGGGCCACCTGCAGCGCGGTCGGGCCGAGGTTACGCACCGCGAGCACCGCGCCCGCCATCGCGGACAGCGACTCGCCCGCCCGGCGCAGCGCCACCGGGTCGTCGGCCACCCGGGGCGGCTGGCTGGTGGCGGCGACGGTGACCGCCAACTCGCGCTCCAGCGGCGCGATCGGCCGCCCGTCCAGCTGCGCCCCGCCGCCCAGCACCGCCCGGTAGGTCCGGCCCGCGCCGAACAGCTCCGGGGCGTGCACCACGGCCAGCACCGCCGCGCCGTCCCGCACCAGCGTCGCCGTCACCGCCCAGTGGGGCTGCCCCAGCAGGTACTGCACCGCACCGTCGGTCGCGTCGCACACCCACCACTCGCCCTCGCCGGGCACCGAGCCGTCCAACTCCTCCGGCACCCAGCCGGCCCGCGGGTACAGCGCGCTCAGCCGCTCGCGCAGTTCGGCGGCGGCCGGGCCGTCCAGCTCCGCGAAGCGCGCCGCCGCCTGCGCCGCGGTCCGTGCCGGCGTCGGCTCGACCGGCCGACCGGCCGCCAGCCTCCCGCCGACCTCCCGCACCGCGGCCTCCACACCCTCCGCCAGCGTCCACAGCTCGTCCATCGCGGCGACTCCTCCGTTCCCGGGCCGGTTCGCTCCGGCCGCCCAGGACAAGGAGTACCGTCAGGGCTGCCGAACAGGACGCTCAAGCGGGCTCGGAACGACGGAGATCGGACACCATGGACCTCACCACGACCGATCCGGACACCGTGCTGGACACCCTCGACCGCCGCCTGGTCTGCGCGCTCCAGCTGGACGGACGGGCCGAGCCCGGCCGGATCGCCGAGGTGCTGGGCGTCTCCGCCCGGACGGTCACCCGGCGCCTGAGCCGGATGCGGCAGGCCGGGGTGCTGCGGGTGGTCCGGATGCCCGACGTCGAGGACGCCGCCGTGGGCGCGCTGGTGCTGCGGGTCCGGGTGCTGCGCGGCCGGGTGGACGCGATCGCCCGGGCGCTGGCCGACCGGCCCGACGTCCCCTTCGTCGACGTGATGCTCGGAGGCCACGAGGTCGGCGCCGTGATGCTGAGCGACGCCGGCGCCCGCGACCGCCTGCTGTACGGGCAGTTGCCCGCGACCGAAGCGGTCACCGAGACCACCACCCACGCCGTGCTGCACGCCTTCGCCGACGCCGGGCAGTGGCGGGCCGACGGGCTGACCGACCAGGAGGCGGCCGCACTGGCCCGTCCGGTCGTGCCGCGCCCCGCCGCACCCCCGCCGCTGGACGACCTCGACCGCCTGCTGCTGGAGCGGCTGGGGGAGGACGCCCGGCAGTCCCACGCGGTGCTGGCCGGGGCGGTCGGCGCCCCCGAGTCGACCGTACGGCGCCGCCTGCACCGGCTGGACGCGCTCGGACTGCTGCGCACCCACGCGACCGTGGACCCCCGGCTGCTCGGCATGGCCGTGGACGCCAACCTCTGGCTGGACGTCCCGCCCGGCCGGCTCGCCGAGGTCGACACCGAGCTGGCCCGCCACCCCCGGGTGCACGGCCTCTTCGCCACCAGCGGCCCGGCCAACCTGCTGGCCACGCTGTTCTGCCCGGACCACGGCGGCCTCTACCGCTTCCTCACCGACACCCTCGGCCCGCTCGGGGTCACCCGCGTCGAGACCGTGATCACGGCCCGCGCGGTGAAGCGGGCCGGCGTGCTGCTCCGGCAACCGGGCCGATGAGGCCCTGAGCCGACCGGTCTTACCCGTGGGGTAATCGACGCCCGCCGGACGGCCCGGCAGGCTGGAGGAACCCGGCCGGCGCCGCCCCGCCGGGGAGCCGAACCCCTGCCAGGAGGCCGATCCGCCATGTCCGCGAACACCCTCGCCCCGACCGGTTCCGTCCTCTCCCCGTGGACGGTGCGCGGCGTCCTGCGCCTGGACGTCCTGGCGACGGGGGGCAACGGCCTGGCCTACCTGGCCTTCGCCGGTCGGTTCGGCGAACTGCTGGGGCTGGACCGCGCCGTGGTGGTCGGGCTCGGGGCCCTCCTCACCGGCTACGCGCTGGCGGTCGCCGCGCCGGCCGCCCGCCGACGGCCGCCGAGGCCCGCCGTCCTGGCGGTGGTCGGGGTCAACTCGACCTGGGTGGTGCTCAGTTCGGTGGTCACGGCGGTCCACCGCGCGCCCACCGCGGTGGGCGCGGTGTGGATTCCGCTCCAGGCCGCGGTGGTCGCCCTGTTCGTGGTCCTCCAGCTCGCCGCCCTGCGCCGCTCCGCCCGGCACTGATCCGCCCGGCGCTGCTCCGCCTCGCGTCGAGCCGCCCTACACCCCTGCCGAGGACGGGTCCGGACGCTCCGGCCCCACCGCAGACTGCAGGAAGCGGACGGTCTCCGCGTCGGCCGGCAGGAAGGCCTCCAGGGCCAGTTCGGAGACGGTCACGTCCAACGGGGTGTTGAAGGTCGTGACGGTGGACAGGAAGGAGAGCACCCGCCCCTCGTGCCGCAGCCGCAGCGGCAGCGCGAAGGGGCAGTTCTCCTCCTCCGTGGCCCCGCCGGCCGGCTCGGGGTAGTCGCGCACCTCCTCGTACAGCTGCCGCAACGACTCGCTGCGGACCAGTTCCAGCTGTCGCGCCATCCGTTCCAGCAGGTGCCGCCGCCACTGCCGGTGGTTGACGATGCGCGGTGCCAGCCCCTCCGGGTGCAGGGCGATCCGGACCGCGTTCAGAGGCGGCTCCAACAGCTGCGGGGCGACGCCCTCCAGCACCAGCACGGCCGCGCGGTTGGCGGCCAGCACCCGGAAGGTTCCGTCGATCACCACCGCCGGGTACGGGTCGTGCGCGGCGAGCAGCCGCTCCAGGCCGGCGCGCAGCGCGTCCATCGACGGGTCGTCCAAGGGCGTCTCGGGGTACTGCGGGGCGTAACCGGCCGCCAGCAGCAGGGCGTTGCGCTCGCGCACCGGGACGTCCAACTCCTCGGCCAGCCGCAGCAGGAGGGCGCGGCTCGGGCGGGAGCGGCCGTTCTCGACGAAGCTGAGGTGCCGGGCCGAGGAGTCCGCCCGCAGTGCCAGTTGCAGTTGGCTGAGCTGTCGTCGCTCGCGCCAGCCGCGCAGCAGCGGGCCGACGCCGGTCCCCGTCGGGCTGCCCATGCCCGCCATGATCGTCATGGCCAAGGACGGTACTCGAACCGACCCGGTCGGTGGGAGGGGACCGGGCGGATCGGGCTTCGCGGGGCCGCTCAGGCTCCGGTGGTCGACCCCGGTCGGACGATCATCAGCACCACGACCACGGCCCACAGCAGGTTGAACACCCCGGCCGTCATGGGCAGCATCCGCAGGCCGCCGACCGCCTTGGTGTGCTGCTCGTCCTTCGGGTCGAGACCGAGCGCGTCCACGGCGGCCTGCTGGCCGGGCAGCACGAAGAGCAGCAGCGAGAGCGCGGCGATCGCGGTGAGCACCATCGAGGCGATCAGCCAGGACTGCCCGAGCACGTCCATCACCTGCGCCAGGCCGATGCCCAGCACCGGCACCGCGACGCCGAGCAGGGCGTAGACCTGGGTGATCCGGTGCAGGACGCGCAGCACGCCCGCGTCCGAGGCCTGGTCCGGCCCGCCGGCCAGGGCGGCCTTCGCCCGGCGGGGGAACATGCTGACGGCCACCGCGACCGGGCCTATGAACAGGACCGACGCGAGGACGTGCAGGCTCAGCAGGAACTTGGCCATGGCGGGGCACCCTTTGATCCGGTGGGTAGCTGGGTCGGCGGGCGCGCGCCGTCGGCGTGCCCACGACCAGGCACGCTAACACCGCTTATTCACCGGCCCCGCGCTCGGGTGCCCCTGGTCCTACCCGGCCGCGGCCAGTTCGACGATGCGCGGCGGGGCGGTGCTGACCGCCGCGACGGCGGCGCCGTGCTCGGGGTCGGTCCAGTCGAGCAGGTGCAGGTCCTCGTGCCGGCTGCGCAGCGGGGCGCCGGGCGGGACGTCCAGTGGCAGGGCGGAGAGGTCGATCCGTCCGAGGGTGTCCAGGGTGGCCCGCCCGATCTTGATCAGCGACTCCTTGCGCACCCACTGCCGCAGGAAGGCCCGGTTCGGCTCCGGCGCCGCCTCGACCAGGGCCAGCTCGGCCGGGGCGAGCACCCGGCGGGCGACCGCGCGCAGCGAGCCGCTCCGGGCGGCCAGCTCGACGTCCACGCCGACCGGCTGGTAGCCGGCTCCGGCCGCCACCACGCCGCTGGTGTGGGACAGGCTCACGTGCACCCCGGGGTGGTCCGGCAGGTACGGCTTGCCGTGGTCGGCGAGGCCGCAGTCCGGGCACTCCTGGGCGAGCACCACCTCGACGGCCGGGACGCCGAGCAGCCGGGCGGCGCAGAGCCGGACCAGGACGTGCCCGGCGGTGTAGTCGGTCCGCCCGGACTCGTGCCGGAAGCGCTCGGCGCGCGCCCGCTCGATGTCGGTGAGCAGGTGTTCGCCCGCCTCGGGGTGGCGCAGTACGGCGTCGGCGGACGCGACGGCGACGAGCGGCGCGCTCTGGTCCTGGGCCTCGGTGGTCATGCCGTCCAACCTAGCCGGGGCGGCGGCCCGGCGGTTGCTCGGGCCGGGCGGGGCGGGCCTTGGGACTCCCGGACGGACGACGCCGACGGCGACGGCCTCAACTCCCCCTCGGGGTCAGCGTCTCGGCGGGTAGTCCGCGAGCCCCGAGCCGAGCAGGCCGAAGGCCCGTTCCACCGCCGCCTCGACCCGGCCGCGCACCGCGTCGGTCGGCTCGCCGGCGACCATCGCCCGCCGGATCTCTGCGAGCACCGCACGGTGGGCGCCGGCCACGGCACCGGCCACCACCCGGGGGAGCGGGTCCTCCGCCCCGGCCCCCGACTCCTCGGCGAGGACGGCCGCCAGCGCCGCCTCGGCGCGCTCGCCGAGCTCCAGCAGTCGGGCCCGCAGCGCCGGGCTGTCGTCGATGATCCGCCAGAACGCCGCCATCCGCGGGTTGAGGCCGATGGTCGGCTCACCGTCGGCGACGGCTGTCAGCAGGTCGGCCCGTACGGCGTCCACGGCGGAGCTGCCGGCGGGCCGTCCCCGGACGACCTCGGCCAGGTGGGCGACCACCTCGTCCTGTCGGTCGAAGAACAGGTCCTCCTTGGTCGGGAAGTAGTTGAACACCGTGTTGGGCGAGACCCCGGCAGCGCGGGCCACCTCGACCACCGTGACCCGCTCGAAGCCGCGCTCGGCGAACAGGCCCATGGCGGTGTCGGCCAGGAGCTCCCGGGTCTGCTGCTTCTTGCGTTCGCGAAGTCCCATGGCGGAATCCTACGGGCGAACCATGGTGTCGCAGCAAATTTGCAGTGGCACCAAAAATATCCGCTACGGTGTCGGCATGACCTTCACCTTCGGCATCTATCCCGGCGGGCTGCTCGGCGACGACACCGGCCTGATCGAACCCGTCCGCCCCGACGACCCCGCGCGGATCGCCGCAGCCCTGCGTGAACTCCAGGGTGACGCACCCGAGTTGATCGTCCGCGCCTATCGGCTGTTCCCGGACGGCGCGCACACCCCGGAGCGCCCCGAGCAGTACGCCGTCGAGGGCCGCAAGCTCGACCTCGTGCTCCAGTTCCGGGAGCGCAGCGGGGAGTTGGCGGGCTGGCTGGACTTCGTCCGGCGCACGGTCCGGGCCGAGGGCGGCCGCCTGGCCTGCGTACAGATCTGCGAGGAGCCCAACCTCGACCTCCCGCCCGTGGACGGCAGCATCCCGAACGTCTGCCGGGCGCTGGTCGAGGGCGTCATCGCGGCCAAGGAGGAGGCGCTGACCTGCGGCTACGACCGGCTGGCGGTCGGCTTCAATGCGGTGCCGTCCTTCGGCGCCGCCGCCGACACCTTCTGGGACGAGCTCGGCGAGCTCGGCGACGAGCGTTTCCACCGCGCCCTGGACTACGTCGGCGTGGACTTCTTCCCGGACGCCTTCTGGCCCGTCCCGGCCGACCAGCTCGCCGGCGCCGTACGGGCGGTGCTCACCGGATTCCGTGACGACGCGCTGCCCCGGGCCGGGATCGGGCCGACCGTCCCGCTGCGGATCTGCGAGAACGGCTGGCCCACCGGCCCCGGGCGGAGCGAGGAGCGGCAGGCCGAGGTGGTCGAGGAGGTGGTCCGGACGGTCGCCGGGCTGGCCGCCGAACTCACCGTCACCGGTTACACGTTCTTCGCCCTGCGCGACGCCGACAGCGCGGGCCCGGGACTGTTCCACCACTTCGGCCTGCTGCGCGACGACTACACCCGCAAGCCGGCCTTCGACGTCTACCGCGAGCTCGTCGCGGAGTTGACGGCCGGTCCGGACGCGCCGTAGCTCAGTGGGCCTCGAAGAACCGGTCCACCGTGCGCCGCTCGGCGGCGATCGCGTGCACCGGTTCGCCGACCACCCGGCCGACCAGGGTGACGGCCGGCCCGCCGACAGCCTGTCGCAGCCGGGTGGCCGCCGCGGCCCGGTCGGCGGCGGGCAACGAAGGCGGACCGAACCCCTCCGGTTACGTCACCTCGCCCCGGCGGGAGAAGCGCTCCTCCCGCCACTCGCCGCTCGCCAGCACCTCGGCCAGCTGCCGGGCCGCGTCCCAGACCTCGGTGTACGAGAGGTAGAGCGGCGTGAAGCCGAAGCGCATCAGGTCCGGCGCCCGGAAGTCCCCGATCACCCCGCGCGCGATCAGCGCCTGCACCACCGGGTACCCGTCGGCGTGCCGCAACGCGACCTGGCTGCCGCGTCGGGCGTGCTCGCGCGGGGTCGCCACCTCGACCCCGTCCAGGCCCTCGACCAGCGAGACGAACAGGTCGGTCAGCGCCAGGCTCTTCGCCCGCACGGCCGCCAGGTCGGCCCGCTCCCAGACGTCCAGGGAGGCGCCCAGCGCGGCCTGGCCGAGCAGTGAGGGCGAGCTGGTCAGGAACCGGCCGATGCCCGGCTTGGGGTCGTACCCGGGCTCGAAGGCGAACGGGCGGGCGTGCCCGAACCAGCCGCTCAGCGGCTGCACCGGACCGGCCGCCAGGTGCCGCTCGGCGACGTACAGGAAGGCCGGCGAGCCGGGGCCGCCGTTCAGGTACTTGTAGGTGCAGCCGACCGCGAAGTCCGCGTTCGCGGCCGCGAGTTCGACCGGCAGCGCGCCCACCGAGTGGCACACGTCCCAGATCATCAGGGCGCCCGCGGCCTGCACCCGGGCGGTGATCCCGGGCATGTCCAGCAGCTCGCCGGTGCGGTAGTCCACGTGCGAGAGGACCACCGCGGCCACGTCCCCGTCCAGGTGCCCGTCCAGCTCCTCCGGGCGGATCAGCAGGCTGCGCCCGCCCTCGACCAGGCCGGTCACGCCCTCGGCGATGTACAGGTCGGTCGGGAAGGCCTCGGCGTCACCGAGCACCGTGCGCCGCCCGGGGCGCAGCGTGAGCGCTGCCGAGAGCACCTTGAACAGGTTCACCGAGGTGGTGTCGCAGACGACCACCTCCGCCGGATCGACGCCGATCAGCGGCGCGATCCGCCGCCCCAGCCGGTACGGCTGCTCGAACCAGCCGGCGTCGTTCCAGCTGCGGATCAGCTCCCGGCCCCACTCCTCCTCGACCACCTGCCGCACCCGCTCCGGGGTGCGCACCGGCAGCGCGCCCAGCGAGTTGCCGTCCAGGTAGATCACCCCGTCCGGCAGGGCGAACTCCTTGCGGAACGCCGCCAGCGGGTCGACGGCGTCCAGCGCCGCGCACTCCTCGCGCGTGATCATGCCCATTCCTCGGTCCCCTCGCTCGCAACCAGTCCCGTCGCCGCTCCGCGGCCCGTCACCGCTCCGCCGCCTGCCGCGGTTCGTCCCGTCACAGCTCGTCCCGGATCGTCCACAGCTCGGGGAAGACGTCCTGCTCGGCCGACTTGCGCAGCCAGGTCAGCCCGCTGGAGCCGCCCGAGCCGGGCTTGCCGCCCATGGTCCGCTTGACCGCGGTCAGGTGGCGCTGGCGCCAGCGGGTGACCCGCTCGGCCACGTCCAGCAGCGCCTCGCCGAGCGGCTGCAGGGCGGCGAACTGCGGGTCGGTGTAGACCCGGCGCCAGGCCGCCGCGACCTCCTCGGAGGGCTGGTAGCGCTGCTCGGAGGTCTCCGGGCGCACCGCGAGGCCGCGCCGGGCCAGCAGGGCCAGCGCCTCGTCGTAGAGGCCGGGGGAGCGCAGCGCCTCGGCCAGCTCGGCCCGCGTCCCGGGCATCTCCGCGTACATGTTCAGCAGCGCGGCGTTCTTGTTGCCGAGCAGGAACTCCAGGTGCAGGAAGGCCGAGGACTGGAAGCCGGAGGCCTCGCCGAACAGCGCGCGGAAGGAGTTGAACTCCTGCGGGGTCATGGTGGCCAGCAGCTCCCAGGACTCCACCAGCACGTCCTGCACGTGGGTGCCGCGGCGCAGCGCGGCCAGCGCGGCGGTCAGGTCGTCCTCGCGCAGCGCCTGCCGGGCCTGCGTCCACTCGTGCCGCAGCAGGTCGAAGAGCAGCTCCATCACCTGGGTGGTGACGATGAACGACAGCTCGGCCGGCTCCTTGCTGCGCGGGTGCTGCAGGCTGTGCAGCTCC
Source organism: Kitasatospora sp. NPDC048296 (assembly GCF_043201815.1). NCBI lineage: Bacteria > Bacillati > Actinomycetota > Actinomycetes > Kitasatosporales > Streptomycetaceae > Kitasatospora > Kitasatospora sp. NPDC048296. Next base: position 40,231 of record NZ_JBICZB010000037.1, on the reverse strand, counting down.
TCCAGGCGCGCGTACTGCGCGTACGGGGTGCCCCGACCCGGCTCGCCGCCCCGACCGAACGACAGGTTGGGTGTCTCCACCGTGTCGTGCCCCATCCCGATCCCTCCTGATCCGTCCGGGCCTGGTCGCCCGGGGCCGGCGGGAGCGGACGGACGTCCTGGTTCCGCCGGGGAGCCCATTGTGCGGCGCCATGGCCCCCCGCTTGAATGGCCGACGAGCACCGCAACCGCGCTTCGGGCTGTCGTTCGCGAGGCGTTCGGGCGATCTGCTTTATGAATGAAAAACCGCTGATCACAACTGCTTTTCGGGAGTCGCCATGGACGCCGTCGATCGCCGCCTGCTGGCCGAGCTGCAGGCCGACGCCAGGCTCTCGTACAACGAACTCTCCCGTCGGGTGAGCCTGTCCGCACCCGCGGTGGCCGAACGGGTCCGCCGCCTGGAGGCCGACGGGGTGATCAGCGGCTACCACGCCCACGTCGACCTCACCCGGGCCGGGCTGCCGATCACCGCGCTGGTCCAGATCCAGTGCTACGGCCCGCGCTGCGTGCTGCGCGACCCCGAGGTGGAGACCTGGCCGGAGGTGCTCCAACTGCACCGGGTCACCGGCGGGGCCTGCTGCGTGCTGCTGGTCGCGGTGTCCACGATGGCCGAGTTCGAGGCGTTGTGCGACCGGCTCGGCGGCTACGGCCAGCCGTCCAGCTCGATGATCCTCTCCAGTCCGGTGCCCTGGCGGCCGGTGGAGCTGCGGTAGGCGCGTGAGCGTCGAGGAGTGGGGAGTCCCGTACGGCGGGGTCCGTGGGGCGGGGTCCGTGGGGTCGGGGCCCGAATCTCCGCGCGGGGTGGTTCATTCCTCGCCGCCGGAGATTCGCTCGGATGGCGGCCCCGACTCGAACGGGTGCGCGCTCTCGGGTGCCATGGAGGTACGACCACTCCTTGGCGGAAACGAGGATGCGACATGTGCCTGAACCGTAAGGACCTGGGCCTGCTGGCCCTGCGCGGCGCGGTCGGCGGGGTGCTGATCGCGCACGGCGCCCAGAAGCTGTTCGGTTGGTTCGGTGGTGGCGGCCTGGAGGGCACCACCAAGGCCATGGACCAGATGGGTTTCCACCCGGCCCGGGAGAGCGCCGTCGCGGCGGGCCTCGGCGAGGCGGGCGGCGGGGCGCTGGTGGTGGCCGGGCTGGCCACCCCGGCGGCCGGCGCGGTGGTGGCCGGGACGATGGCCACCGCGGTGGCGGTGCACGCCCCGGCGGGGTTCTTCGCGATGTCCGGCGGCTACGAGTACCCGGCCCTCCTCGGCGCGACCGGGCTGGCGATCGGCCTGGCCGGGCCGGGGCGGTACTCGCTGGACCACCTGACCGGGCACGTCTTCGACCGGCCGTGGACGGGCGTGCTGGCCTTCCTGGCGAGCGCGGCCGGCGCGTACGGGGTGCTCGCCCGGCGGCGCCACGCGGTGCGACTGCGCGAGGAGCGGGCGGCGGTGGAGGCGGACGAGCAGGAGGGCTCCGGGCTGTCGTAGCCGTCGGCCCGGCGGCCTCGTCACCCGGAGGAACCACCCCTGCTGGCGGTGGCTCCCGGGCCCTCGGAGGGTGGGCGGGGAGGTGTGCCGGGCAGCCCGGCGCCGGGCAGAAACGAGGACCGAATGGACCGCCAGCCGCTCACCCGAGCCCTCCCGCCGCGCGTCACCGCGCAGCCTCCGGAGCGACCGGGCGATCACCGCCGTCGGCTGGTGGCGGGGACGTTGGCCGCGGTCGCGCTCGGTGCGGTGGTGTTGGCGGGCTGCTCCTCCGGCAAGAGCGCGAACAGCAAGGCCTCCGAGGCGGCGAGTGCGGTGCAGAAGGCGGCGAGCGCCGCCGCCTCCGCCGCCTCGGAGCTGGCCTCGGCGGCGAGTGGGGTGGTGGGCGGGCTGGGCGGGGCGATCGCCTCGGCGCAGGCCGAGGCCTCGGCGGCGATCTCGGCCGCCTCCTCGGCGGTCGCCGGGATCAAGGGCGGGCTGGACGCCAAGGCGGACGTGGCCGTCGAGGCGGTGACCATCGGATCGGACGGCAAGGCGCAGGCGAAGCTGACCGTCACCAACCACGGCCAGCAGTCCTACCGGTACGTGATCCAGCTGAACTTCACCGACGGGAGCGGCAAGCTGCTGGACGCGACCGCGGTGACCGTCCAGGACGTGGCGGCCGGCCAGAGCGCCCAGGCCACCGCGCGCAGCAACCTGGACCTCTCGGGCACGGTCAGGGCCGAGGTGGGGAACGCCGTCCGCTACTGAAAGCCCTGCTCGGCGCGAGGGTCGAACCTTAAGCGCGGCTCAAGGGCCAACGGCACCCCTTGACGGGGGAGTTGGTCTAGTCCATTTTTGTTGCCCAGGTGCAGGGAGCCCCTGAACCGGCGTCACCGGCCTCGTGCCGGGGGCGCCGGTTCGGCACATCCCGGTGTCCGTCACGGCCTGATCCCGCTCGATCCCCAAGCCATACCTGTCATGTCCCGGTCGTCCGACCCCACCCGGACGTGCGACCCCACCGGGACGACGGCATCCCCCACAACCAGGAGTCACGCACTCATGCTGCGCTCACGCATTGAAAGGGCCGGGGCCCCGGCTCCGGACGGAGCCCGTCGGCGCCGCCCGAAGAGCCTGGCCGCCGTCGCGGCCGGCACCGCCGCCTCCCTGCTGCTCGGCGCGGGCCTCGCGCTGTCCGGCGGCGCCGCGGCCAACGCCGCGACCACCAACTCCACCGGCGCACCCGCCACCAGCGGCGGCATCAAGGTCGCCTACTTCGACCAGTGGTCGGTCTACGCGAACGCGTACTACCCGAAGACGATCCAGGACACCGGCGTGGCCGGGAAGCTGGACTACCTGATCTACGACTTCGCCAACATCAACCCGACCGACCTGGGGTGTTTCGAGGCCACCAAGGCCGCCGACACGAACGACAACAACCCCAACGCGGGTGACGGCGCGGGCGACGCGTTCGCCGACTACCAGAAGAGCTTCGGCGCGGACATCTCGGTCGACGGCGTCGGCGACGTCTGGAACCAGCCGATCGCGGGCAACTTCAACCAGCTGAAGAAGCTGAAGGCGAAGAACCCCAACCTCAAGGTCCTGCTCTCGATCGGTGGTTGGACCTACTCCAAGTACTTCTCGCAGGCGGCCGCGACCGACGCCTCGCGCAAGCACCTGGTGTCGTCCTGCATCGACATGTTCATCAAGGGCAACCTCCCGACCGACGCCGGCTACGGCGGCCCGGGCTCGGGCGCCGGCATCTTCGACGGCATCGACATCGACTGGGAGTACCCGGGCGGCGGCGGCCACACCGGCAACATCTCCAGCCCGGCCGACAAGCAGAACTTCACCCTGCTGCTGCAGGAGTTCCGCAACCAGCTGGACGCCCAGGGCAAGGCCGACAACAAGACCTACGCCCTGTCGGCGGCGGTCGGCGCCGGCCAGGACAAGATCATGAACGTCGAGACCGACAAGATCGGTCAGTACCTGACCTTCCTCGACGTCATGACCTACGACATGCACGGCGGTTGGGACCCGCAGGGCCCGACCAACCACCAGGCCCCGCTGTACTCCGGCCCGAACGACCCGTCGACCCCGGCCAAGCCGGGCAACGGCAAGTACTCGATCGACAACGCCATCAAGGCGTGGACGGTCGGCGACGCGCAGTACGGCATCCCCGGCGGTTTCCCGGCCAACAAGATCAACATGGGTGTGCCGTTCTACTACCGCGGCTGGACCGGCGTCCAGAACAACGGCAGGAACGGTCTCTTCCAGCCCGCCACCGGGCCGGCGGGCGGGGCCGCGATGTCCGGCAACGTCCCCGGCATCCAGATGTACAAGGAGCTGGGCGGCTTCGTCGACAACCCGTCCAGGACCTTCTGGGACGACGCCGCCAAGGCCACCTACTTCTACGACGGCACCACCTTCTGGAGCGGTGAGGACGCCCGGTCCATCCAGGCCAAGCTGGACTACGCGCACTGCAACGGCCTGGGCGGCTCCTTCGCCTTCTCGCTCTACGACCTGGGTACCAACACCACGCTGTTCGACACGATGGTGAACGCCACCAACGGCTCCGCCGCCGGCTGCCCGGCCCCGCCGACCGGCACGCCGTCGCCCACCCAGACCCCGACCGGTACGCCCACCGGTACGCCCACGGGCACCCCGACCGGCACGCCCACCGGGACCCCGACCGGCACCCCGACCACGCCGGCCACCTGCCCGGCCGCCCCGAGCTGGGACCCCAACACCACCTACGCGGCCGGCGGCACCAAGGTCTCGTGGAAGGGCCACTACTACACCAACAAGTGGTGGACCAAGGGCGAGGACCCGACCCTGAGCGGCCAGTGGGGCGTCTGGGCCGACAACGGCCCCTGCTGATCGGCTGACCGCCTGATCCGGCCGACCGCCTGACCGCCTGACCGCCCGGGGCCCCGACGGGCCTCGCGGCACCCGTCCGAAGCACCGACGGTCCGGCCCGCCGGGGGAGCGCCCCCCGGCGGGCCGGACCGCGTCGCTACCCCAGGTCGGCGGTGCGCCCCAGCGCGTCCGGCTGGCTCTGCTCGATCCGCCGCAGCATCCGGGCCAGCAGGCCGGAGAGCGCGGTGCGCTCCTCGCCCGCGATGTCCTGCAGCAGCTCCTCCTCGAACACCGCCGCCATCCGCATCGACTCCAGCCACTTGTCGCGGCCGTTCTCGGTCAGCTCGATGATCACCCGCACCCGGTTGGACTCGTCCCGCTCTCGGGTGACCAGGTCCTCGGCGACCATCCGGTCGATCCGGTGCGTCATCGCGGCCGGGGTGAGCCCCAGCCGCTTGGCCAGCTCGCCGGGCCCCAGTCGGTACGGGCTGCCGGCCACCACCAGTGCCTTGAGCACCTCCCACTCCGCGGAGGTGATTCCCAGCACAGTCAGCTGCCGGTCGTACGCGACGCCCATCCGCCGGGCGACCCGGGACAGGGTCTGCACGATCGTCTCCACCTGGGGGTCCACGGTGGGGAATTCCCGCTGGTAGAGGGCCACCTGCTCGGCGATGCCGAGCTCCAGGGGGGTGGCCGGCAGGGGCTTGCCGGGAGCCGGCGCCGGCTTGTCCGTAGTCATGCCGACAGTGTCGCACGCGGACGTGCATCTCTTAAGCCTTTGACTCCACAGTCTTCCGGTGCTAAGACTTTATCTCGTCAAACTTTAGCTCTGAAATCTTCCGGCCTTAAGAGTTCAACTCGACAGTCCGGATGACCTGGAAGGGATGTGCACGGTGACCGGCACGGTGAAGCAGCAGAGGCAGCAGCGACGTGGGGCGGGCAGCCCGCTGCGCCGCGTCCAGATCGGCAACGCGCTCAGTGCGTTCGGCAGCGGGTTCACGATGCCGTACATGTTCGTGTACGTGGACCAGGTGCGCGGGCTGGGCTCGCTGGCGGCCGGGATGGTGTTCACCGTCTTCGCGCTGGCGGCGCTGGCCGTCCTCCCGTTCACCGGGCGCGGCATCGACAGGTACGGTCCCCGTCCGGTGCTGCTGGCGGGTGCCGCGCTCGCCGCCACCGGCGCGTTCGCCTTCGGTCACGCCACCGACACCCCGGCCCTGCTGGTGTCGTCCTTCCTGTTCGGCGCGGGTGTCACCACCTGCCAGCCGGCGCTGGCCACGATGATCGTCCGCTGCTCGACGGCGGCGACCCGCTCGCACGCCTTCGCGCTGCAGTTCACCCTGGTCAACCTGGGCATGGGCATCGGCGCGCTGGTCGGCGGGCAGATCGTCGACGTCGCCGACCCGGCCAGCCTCACCCGGCTGTTCACGATCGAGGCGGCGACGTTCCTCGGCCTGGCCCTGGTCACCGGCACCGCCCGGATGTCCAAGGTCCAGCTGAGCGTCGTCCACGAGAAGGCCGACGGTCCGACCGGTCTGCGCGCCCTGTTCGCCGACAAGGCGATGGTGCGGCTCTGCGTCCTCGCCGGGCTGATCTTCTTCACCTGCTACGGCCAGTTCGAGTCCGGTGTCGCGGCCTTCGCCACCGACACCGTCGGCACCGCGCCGTCCACCCTGGGCTTCGCGATCGGCGCCAACGCGCTGACCATCGTGGTCCTGCAGATGTTCATGGTGCGGATCACCGCGCGCCGCCGCCGCACCACCGCGATGGCCGCGGCCGGCCTGGTCTGGCTCGGCGCCTGGACGATGGCCCTGGTGGCCGGTCTGATCCGGACCGAGACCATGGCCGCCACGGTCGCGATCGTCTCGATCTACGCGCTGTTCGGCGTCGGTGAGTCGCTGCTCGCGCCCACCATGGGCCCGATCGTCGCGGACCTCGCCCCGGCCCGGCTGCTCGGCACCTACAACGCCGGGTACGCCCTGGTGAAGCAGATCGCCGTCGCGGTCGGCCCGGCCGTCGGCGTGCTGCTGGTCGGCTCCGGCACCTGGCCGCTCTACCTGGCGGCCATGGCGGGCTCGACGCTGCTGATCGTCATGCTGGCGCTGCGGCTGCGCCCGTACCTCACGGCGGAGCAGGACAACGCGGCCCCGGCCGTGGTCCGCACGGCGGTCCCGCTCCGGGAGCTGGAGACCGCCGCCTGACAGATATCGAACAGGTAGCGGGCGCCGACCCTGGTCGGCGCCCGTTGCGCTTGGTTTCCTGACCACTGCCCCATAGGGTCAGTGGCTGTTGACCGCCCGCCTCTCGCCAATGCCCAAGACGGGCGAATCGGCGAGGCTTTGACATCCTCCTCCGCCTGGTGCGGAGGATTCCAACCCTCGCGGGTCGGGCTTTCTGCTTCGCAGCCGGTTGCCGACCTGGATGACCAGCGAAGGAACGGTGTACCGCCCATCGGTCTTACATCAGCTCCACAGACCTGACATCCCGCCAGCCCGGCGGTAGGCCCAGTCGACTTGGTTCTCGCCGACCGGGCACGGATAACCTATCGCCAATTCGGATTATCCCGAGCGGATCGGGCAGATAGTCGCCTAAACGAGTGAATCGTCGGATGCCTGCCCATCTCGCCGGGAAGTTCGGCTCCTACCCCGGTTGAGGTACCCGATGACGCAAGCGGCGCTCACGCACCCCCCGGCGGCCCGGGCCACCGCCGACCCCGCACCGGCCCGGAGCGGGCTGCTCCGCTGGGCGGCCGACCACTCCGGTTGGCTCGGCCCGATCGCCGTCGCCCTGTTCGCCGGCCTGCTGCGGTTCTGGAACCTCGGCTACCCCAACGCCTTCGTCTTCGACGAGACGTACTACCCCAAGGACGCCTGGTCGCTGCTCCAGCAGGGCTACGAGGGCACCTGGCCCGACCACGCCAACACCGACATCCTGGCCGTCCCGCAGTCCATCCCGCTCAGCTCCGTGCCCGAGTTCATCGCCCACCCGCCACTCGGCAAATGGGTGATGGCGATCGGCGAGCAGCTGTTCGGCCTGCACCCCTTCGGCTGGCGGTTCATGACCGCCCTGCTCGGCACCGTCACCGTACTGATGCTGGCCCGGATCGGCCGCCGGCTCTTCGGCTCCACCCTGGTCGGCTGCACCGCCGCCCTGCTGATGTCCGTCGACGGCCTCCAGCTGGTGATGAGCCGGGTCGGCCTGCTCGACGGCATCCAGATGTTCTTCGTGCTCGCCTCCTTCGGCGCCCTGCTGATCGACCGCGACCACGTCCGGGCGAAGCTGGCCGCCGTGACCGATGCCGACCGGGCGAGCCTCGGGCTGCGCCCCTGGCGGATCGCCGCCGGGGTGTTCGTCGGCGCGGCCTGCGCGGTCAAGTGGAACGGCGCCCCGATCCTCGCCGCCTTCGGCATCCTGACCGTGCTCTGGGACCAGTCCGGCCGCCGCGGCGCCGGAGCCCGTCACCCGTGGCGCGCCATGCTGCGCCGGGACGCCGTACCGGCCTTCCTCGCCATGGTCGGCTCCGCCCTGGTGGTGTACGTCGGTGCCTGGAGCGGCTGGCTGGCCAGCGGCGTGGGCGGCGACGGCGGCTACGACCGGCACTGGGCCGACGGCCGTGCCGGGCTCTCCCCGGACCACGTCCTCGGCGTCCCGCTGCCGCAGGTCTCGATGAGCTGGGTGCCCGCGGCGCTGCGCAGCCTGTGGCACTACCACTCGCAGATGTACGACTTCAACACCGGCCTGAGCACCCCGCACACCTACCAGTCCAACCCCTTCGCCTGGCTGGTCGACGGCCGCCCGGTCTCGATGTACTGGGAGCAGGTCCCGGACGGGACGCGCGGCTGCACCTCCTCCGGCGGCTGCGCGGCGCAGATCCTGGGCCTGGGCACCCCGTTCCTGTGGTGGGCGGCCTGCTTCGCGCTGGTCTACCTGCTGTGGCGCTGGTTCTTCCGCCGGGACTGGCGCTCGGGCGCCGTGCTGTGCGCGGTGGCCGGGATCTACCTGCCCTGGTTCCAGTACCAGCAGCGGACGATCTTCTCCTTCTACATGGTCGTGCTGGTGCCGTTCCTGTGCCTGGCCGTCGCCCAGATGCTCGGGGCGATCCTCGGCCCGGTCGGCAGCAGTCCCGAGCGCCGCCGCTACGGGGCGATCGGCGCCGGGCTGATCGTGCTCGCGATCGTCGGCTGCTTCGCCTTCTTCTACCCGCTGTACACGGCGGAGGTGATCCCGATGTCGTCCTGGCAGGACCGGATGTGGTTCACCAGCTGGATCTGATGCCGGTTCCGTCGGCGGCGTCCGGCGGGCAGCTGCTGCCGGTCACCCCGGTGCTCGGGGTGGTCACCGCGGCGCTGCTGCTGGCCGCGGTGGCGGTGGCCGGGTGGGGCCTGCTCGGCCACGGACGGGCGGTGGTGCGGGCCGGGCTGCGGGCGGTCGTCCAGCTGGCCGCCGTCGCCGCGGTGATCAGCTGGGTGGTCGGCTCGCTCTGGCGGTCGGCGCTGTTCGTGCTGCTGATGTTCGCGGTCGCGGTGCGAACGGCCGGGCGGCGGATGACCCGGGGCCCCGGCTGGGTCTGGGCGGCCGCCCCGATCGGCGTCGGGGTGCTGCCGGTGCTCGTCCTGCTGCTGGCCGTCGGACTGCTGCCGCCCAAGGGCCTGTCGGTGATCCCGGTCGCGGGCATCCTGATCGGCGGCGGGCTCACCGCCACCTCGCTGGCCGGACGGCGGGCGCTGGACGAGCTGCGGCAGCGGCGCGGCGAGGTGGAGGCGGCGCTGGCGCTCGGTTTCGAGGAGCGGGACGCCCGGCTGGAGATCTGCCGTACGGCGGCCGCGACCTCGCTGGTCCCGGCGCTGGACCAGACCCGTACGGTCGGGCTGGTCACCCTGCCGGGCGCCTTCGTCGGCATGCTGCTCGGCGGCGCCTCGCCCGTTCAGGCCGGGGCGGTGCAGCTGTTCGTGCTGATCGGGCTGCTGGCGGTGGAGTCGACGGCGATCGTGGTGGTGCTGGAGCTGGTCGGGCGGGGGCTGGTGACGGCGGGGCCGTCCAACGGCGTCGGGTAGGCTTGGGCGCGTTGAAGGGGAGTAGCCCTCCACCGGACCGTCGACATACTGGCCCTCACGGGCCCGGCGCCCGGGGCACCTCGGCGAGCCATCCGATCCGGTTGATCCGGTCGATGCGGATGGTCCGGACGGACGGTGCCGGCGAGACCTTCGGCCGCAGTGCTGTGACCGTTTCCAGTGCTGTCGGGCCGAAGCGACCCCTGACGGAGCTGCGGAGGCCGGGCAGCCCGACCGAGGGATTCCTCCGATGAGTTTGACCGTTGCCGCGTTGACGTTCGGCATCATCTTCCTGGCCGAACTGCCGGACAAGACCGCGCTGGCCAGTCTGGTGCTCGGCACCAAGTACCGCGCGAGCTACGTCTTCGCGGGCATCGCCGCCGCCTTCGCCCTCCAGGTGGGCCTGGCCCTGGTCGCCGGGCACCTGCTCTCGCTGCTGCCGCACCGCTGGGTGGAGGGCATCACCGGCGCGCTGTTCCTGGTCGGCGCGGCGATGCTGCTGTTCCACGGCGGTGAGGACGACGACGAGCACGCCGCCAAGGAGCCGTCCTCGAACAGCTTCTGGAAGGTGGCCGGGGCCAGCTTCGTGGTCGTCGCGATCGCCGAGTTCGGTGACCTGACCCAGATCATGACCGCCAACCTGGCCGCCAAGTACGCCGATCCGCTGGCCGTCGGCATCGGCTCCTGGCTGGCGCTCTGCGCGGTCGGCGGGATCGCCATCGTGGGCGGGCAGAAGCTGCTCAAGTACGTGCCGATGAAGCTGATCATCCGGGTGGCTGCGGGGATCATGGTGGTGCTGGCGGGCGTCAGCATCTTTGGGGCGATCGCCGGCTGATGCGGGGAGAGCCCCGGCCGGCGGCGGTCGCCCCGGCTCAGCAGCCGGGGTCGGCGGTCAGGACGGCCTGGGTCTTGGGACCGTAGACGCCGTTCTCGCCCCTGATCCGGTTATCGCGCTGGTAGCTGATGAGTGCCGCCTGGGTCTGGGCGTCGAAAGTGCCGGTGACGATCGAACTGTCGACGAATCCGCACCCGGCGGCGTAGAGCTGCTGCTGCATCGCCTTGACGTCGGGCCCGCTCATCCCGATCTGGAGCAGCCGTGGCGTGGGCGTCGGGGTGGGCGTGGGGGTCGGCGTCGGCGTAGGGGTGGGCGTGGGTGTCGGGGTGGGGGTCGGCGTCGGCGTGTGGGTCGGCGTCGGGGTGGGCGTGGGGGTCCGGGTCGGACTGGGTCTGCTCGTCCGGGTCGGGGTCGGGCTCGGCGTGTCGCTGGTGGGGGCCGGGGAGGCCGGGGGCGGGGCGGCCTGGCTGGGCGGGTCCGACGGCGCGGGCGCGAGCGTGGTGACGGGCAGCGGGTCCGCCCGGCGGGTCGGCGTGGACGAGGGCGTCACGGCGTAGGCGAGGCCCACGGTGAGCGCCAGCAGGCCCGCGCCGACGCCCGCGATCAGCAGCTTGTGCTGGGCGAACGGGCTTTGCGCGGACTGCTCGGCCGCCCGCCGTGCGGCCCGTCCGCCGACGGGCCCGGACCCGGGTTCCGGTGCCTGGTTCTCGAACGGGAAGTAGCCGAGGTCCTCGCCCGCGCCGGGCGGGACCGGAGGCAGGGTGGTGGTGGCGTACGCGTCCGGCGCGGGGCCCGGTACGGGCGGCAGCACGGTCGTCGCGTAGGCGTCCGCGTCCGGCCCGAGCGGGGGCGTGACGGGCGGCTGCGTGGCATACGGGGGTTGCGTGGCTTGCGTCGGCTGGACCGGCGGGAGCGGCTGGACCGGCGGCAGGACGGTGGTCGCGAACGGGTCCCCGGCCGGCGGCGGCTCCTCCGCCACCTGGCCGGCCGACTGCGGCACGTACGGGCGGACTAGCGGCGGGCCTTCGACGTGCGGGAGGACGGTGGTCTCGTCCAGGCTCGGATCCGGGAGGCAGCCGCACCCGGTTGAGCGTGCGGTGCCGCACGTCGGGCAGTGCTGGTCCGGCATCGGCCGGTCCTCCTCGGGTGTCGGTCCTCGGTTCTCAGGTCTCGCGATCGGGCCTGATTATGCAGGACGTCCCGGAGGGTGGACAGTGGCGTCCGGCCCCCGGCGGGGGTGTTGTGCCGGTTGGTGGTGGTTGGCTCCCGAGGAAACCGCTGAAACGCGAGGGACGGAACCGGCGCTTACGTTCGGCTCAACCCGGCGGAACAAACCAGGACATATCTGCCAGCATGGGGAACTGGGAGTGATCATCCGACGGGCGTCCGGTCGTCGGCCCCGCGACCCTACGGAGAGGCCGTGCCGCCTGTGGAGACGCCATGACGGACCCGCTCGCCGCGTCCGACCGGAGCCCGGCGAACGTGCCCGGCCCGCCGGAGGCCAACGTCCCCAACCTGTGGGTGCCGATCGGCGCCCTGCTGCTGGCGATGCTGCTCGCCGCCCTCGACCAGACCATCGTCTCCACCGCGCTGCCCACCATCGTCAGCGACCTCGGAGGCCTGGACCACCTGTCCTGGGTGGTCACCGCCTACCTGCTGGCCTCCACCGCCGCCACCCCGCTGTGGGGCAAGCTCGGCGACATGTACGGCCGGAAGCGCTTCTTCCAGGCCTCCATCGTGATCTTCCTGCTCGGCTCGGTGCTGTGCGGAATCGCCCAGGACATGGGCGAGCTGATCGCCTTCCGCGCGCTCCAGGGCCTCGGGGGCGGCGGCCTGATGGTGCTCTCCCAGGCGATCGTCGGCGACCTGGTCCCGCCCCGGGACCGTGGCAAGTACCAGGGCCTGTTCGGCGCCGTCTTCGGCGTCACCAGCGTGCTCGGTCCGCTGCTCGGCGGGCTGTTCGTCGACCACCTCAGCTGGCGCTGGGTCTTCTACATCAACCTGCCGATCGGCGCGGTCGCCCTGGTGGTGATCGCCGCGGTGCTGCACGGGCTGGAGGTGCGGCGCGAACACCGGATCGACTACCTGGGTACCGCGCTGATCGCCGCCGTCGCCACCTGCCTGGTGCTGATGACCTCGCTCGGCGGCACCACCTGGGCCTGGAGCTCCTGGCAGATCGTCGGCCTGGGCGTACTGGGCCTGGTGCTGCTGGTCGCCTTCGTCGAGGTCGAGCGCACCGCCGCGGAGCCCGTCCTGCCGCTGCGACTGTTCCGCTCGCAGACCTTCAGCCTGGTCGCGGTGATCTCCTTCGTGGTCGGCTTCGCGATGTTCGGCGCGCTCACCTACCTGCCGACCTTCCTCCAGGTGGTCCACCAGGTCTCGCCCACCATGTCCGGCATCCACATGCTGCCGATGGTGCTCGGCATGCTGGTCACCTCGATCGGCTCCGGCCAGATCGTCGCCCGCACCGGCCACTACCGGGCCTTCCCGATCGCCGGGACGGCCGTCACCACGGTCGGACTGCTGCTGCTCTCCCGGCTGGACGAGCACAGCAGTACGGCCGAGATGAGCCTCTACTTCCTGGTCTTCGGCCTCGGGCTGGGCCTGGTGATGCAGGTGCTGGTGCTGATCGTGCAGAACTCGGTCGGCTACCAGGACCTCGGCGTGGCCACCGCGGGCGCCACCTTCTTCCGCTCCATCGGCGCCTCCTTCGGCGTCTCCGTCTTCGGGACGATCTTCGCCGGCGGCCTGCGCTCCCGGCTCGCCGACGCCCTGGTCGGCCAGCCGCTGCCGCCGGGCTTCCACGTCGAGGCGATCACCTCCGACCCCCGGCTGATCACCCGGCTGCCGGCCGCCGCCCGGGCCGGGGTCTACCACGCGTACGCCGACTCGATCACCCGGGTCTTCCTGTACGCGGTGCCCGTGGCGGTGGTCGCGTTCGTCCTCTCGCTCTTCCTGCGCGAGCAGAAGCTGCGCTCCACGGTGACCGCGCCCGACCTCAGCGAGTCCATCGGCCTCAACCCGGTCGAGCGCAGCTCGCTGGACGAGATCGCCCGCGCCCTCTCGGTGCTGAGCACCCGCGAGGCCCGGCGCGACCTGTTCCGCCGGATCACCGCCACCGCCGGGCTCGACCTGCTGCCCGCCTCCAGCTGGCTACTGCTCCAGATGCACCACCACGGCTCGGTGGAGCCCGCCGAACTCGCCGAGCGGCGGATCGTCCCGATCGCGGTCGTCGAGGAGGCGGTCCGTGAGGTGGAGGGCCGGGGCCTCGCCGTCCGGGCGGGCGGCCTGGACCTACGGCTCACCGAACCGGGCGAGGAGGTGGCGCTGCGGCTGGTCGCGGCCCGGCGCACCCAGCTGTCCGAGCTGCTGGGCGACTGGGACGAGAAGCAGTACGCGGACCTCGCCGAACTGCTCACCCGGCTCAGCTCCACCCTCTGCGCCGACCTCCGGGACCGGCCGGACCCGATCGGACCGGAGCCGCCGTACCGGGGAGAGGGGCGGTCCTTCTAGCCTTGTGCTGCCGGTGCGTCAGCTGCTCGGGGTGTCGAACCCGTCGGGTCGATCCCGGTCGGGTCGATCCCCGTCAGGGCGCACCGAACCCGCGTGGCGTGAGGCGCGGCGTGAGGCGCGGTGTGAGGTGTAGGAGACTGCTGCCCGTACGCAGCAACCGAGCCGGCGCCCGGACCCGGGGCCCCGGCGGAGCAGAAGGAGCGGCATGCCCGTCGTCAAGATCAACGTACTGACTGTCCCCGCCGAGCAGCGCGAGGAGCTGGAGAAGCGCTTCGCCCACCGTGCGCACGCCGTCGAAAGCTCCGACGGTTTCGAGTGGTTCGAACTGCTCCGTCCGGTCGAGGGCACCGACCAGTACCTCGTCTACACCCGCTGGCGCGACGAGGAGTCCTTCCAGGCCTGGATGGAGGGCCCCATGAAGGCGGCTCACCAGCACGGCGGCGAGGGCGAGGCTCCCAAGCGCCCGGCCGCCTCCGGTTCCACCCTCTGGTCCTTCGACGTCGTCCAGTCGGCGGGCCCGAAGGCCTGACGATCGGACAGGGCGAACGGCGCGTCCCGGGTTCACCGGGGCGCGCCGTTCGTCGTCCGGGGCCGTCGGTCGTCAGGCCGCCGCGGCGTAGAGGACCTCGCGCAGGCCCGGGACGGTTTCGCGGTCGGCGCGCCAGACGAGGCGGAGGTGGAGGGGCGGGGGGTCGAGGGGGAGGCGGATGAGGGCGCCGGAGGCGAGGGGGTCGCGGACGGCGAAGTCGGGGAGGAGCGCGATGCCGAGGCCCTGTTCGGCGCAGGCGCGGGTGACCGCGACGCCGCCGGTGCGGACGCGTTCGACGTCGTGGCCGAGCAGGCGTTCGCCGGCCAGCCAGAAGGAGCAGGCGGGGGCGTTGACCAGGAGGCGTTGGCCGCTGAGGTCCTCGCGGGTGAGGGTGGCGGCCTGCGCCAGGGGGTGGGCGGGGGCGGCGACCAGGGCGAGCGGGACGTCCTTGAGGTCGAGGTAGTCGAGCGGGGCGGGCGGGAGGTAGAAGCCGAGTTCGCCGAGCGGGCCGGCGGTGTCCAGGATCAGGGCTGCTTCCAGGGCCCCGGCGGCGACGCCGCCGAGCAGGGCGTCCCGGGCGGTGTCGGTGTGCAGGGAGACGTCCAGGTCGGGCCGGCGTTCGGCGAGGCGGGCCAGGACGGCGGGGACGTGGGTGGCCGCTATGGTCTCCAGGGCGCCGAGGCGGAGCCGCGCCCGGTCGGCGATCACCTCGCGGCGGGCCTGGTCGGCCTGGTCGAGCAGCTTGCGGGACCAGGGCAGCAGCCGCTCGCCGGCCGGGGTGAGGGTCATCCCGCGCGGGGCCCGGTCGAACAGCTCGATGCCCAGGCTGCGTTCGAGGGTACGGATCTGTTCGGAGACGGAGGACGGTGCGAGGCCGAGTGCCACCGCCGCCGCGGTGACGGTGCGGTGGGCGACGACGGCTTCGAAGACGCGCAACTGACGGAGTTCCACTGGTTTCCTCGGTTCCCCCGAACGGCCGGCCGTGGTGTGGTCGTGGGCATGCCGGTGCTGGTGTTGCGGGACAGCGTACGGGGGCGTTCGGGTATTCCGAACGGTGTGTGAGGGATCGGCGGTGGAGCGGGGGAGGGACGCGCAGCAGAGTGGGTGACCGATCCCCCACTGACTTGGAGAAATCCCTTGGCTGCTCCCGTTCTTGGCGCTGCTCCAGCCGGTTCAGCCGGTTCAGCCGGTTCGGCCGGTCTGTCGGCGGCGACCCGGCTGCGCGCCCTGCTGGGCATCTCGCTCGGCTACTTCATGGTGCTGCTCGACACCACCGTCCTCTCCGTCGCCGAGCCCGACGTGGCGTCCTCACTGGGTAGTTCGACGGCCGGGCTGCAGTGGGCCGTCACCGGCTACAGCGTCGCCTTCGGCGCGCTGCTGCTGTCCGCCGGGGCCGCCGCCGACCGCTACGGCGCCCACCGGGCCTTCCGCTTCGGCATCGCCGCCTTCGGCGCCGGCTCGCTGCTCAGCGCGTTCGCACCGGACATCTGGACGCTGGTGCTGCTGCGCGCCGTCCTGGGCGTCGCGGCGGCGGCCTGCGTGCCGGCCAGCATGGCGCTGATCACCCGGCTGTACCCCGAACCGGCCGAGCGGGCCCGGGCGGTGGCCGTCTGGGCGGCGGTCAGCGGCTGCGCGATGGCCTTCGGGCCGCTGGTCGGCGGCGTGCTGGTGGACCTCGCCGGGTGGCGGGCGGTGTTCCTGGTGAACGTCCCGCTGGCGGTGCTGGTGCTCGGCCTGGTGGCCGGACGGGCGGTGTACGGGCCGCGCGGGGAGCGCCGCATCGACTGGTGGGCCCAACTGGCCGCCTGCGCGACCCTCGCGCTGGCCACCGACGCGCTGATCGCGCTCGGCAACTCCGACTGGATGCAGGCGAGTTCGGCTGGTGTCGGGGCGGTCGTGGCGGGCGTCGGGTTCGTCCGGCGCGAGCGGCGCAGCCCCGCCCCCGTGCTGCAGCCCGCCGTACTGCGGGCACGCGGGATGGGCGCGGTGCTGCTGGCGGGCGCGACGGTGAACTTCGCCATGCTGGGCGTGCTGTTCCTGCTGCCGCTGCTGCTGCAGGGGGAGTTGGGGATGTCGCCGACGATGGCCGGGCTGGCGTTCCTGCCGATGACCTTGCCGCCGGGCTTCAACCCGCTGCTCACCGGGCGGATCGTGGCCAAGGTCGGCCCGTGGAAGCCGGTGCTGGGCGGGCTGGTGCTGCTGGCCGTCGGCTGCGCGGTGTTCGCCGTGGCCGTGCTGTGCGGCACGCCCTACCCGCTGCTGGCCGTCGGCCTGTTGGCGGCCGGGTTCGGGGTCTCCTTCGCCCTGCCCGCGCTGATCACGGCCGTGGTCACCACCGCCCCGGACGGCAGCGCCGGCGCGGCGGGCGGCCTGCTCAACGCCGTCCGGCAGGTCGGCGCGACGGTGGGCGTGGCGGTCACGGGCGCGTTCGTCGGCGGCAGTGACGGCGGCCTCGCGGTGGCGCTGCTGGTGCCGGCGGTGATGTGCGCGCTGTCCGCCGTGTTGGTGCGGCGGAGCCGGGCGGCCGGCTGAGCGTTCCGGGCGGCGCGGGACGTTCAGCCGAACCGTTCAGCCGGCGAGCATCCCGTCCAGGTACTCCCGCACCGGCCCGAACATCGGGAGCGGCACGTACTCGGGGAGTTCGCCCCGGGCCACCCAGGCGAGGGCGTCCAGCTCCTCGGTGTCCACGACCTCGGTGGTGCCGCCGACGACCTCGCAGGCCGTGTACGACATCCGGTCGGCTACCGGCTCTCGGGCCCGTAGAGCGCGGCCGGCGCGCCGGTGGCCAGCGCCCAGTAGCGGTCACCGTACGACCAATGCCACCACTCCGTTGGGTAGTTGACCATCCCGACGCCCGCCAGAACGCCGCTGAGCAGCCGCCGGTTGGCGCGGGCCTGCGGGCTGATGTCGTCGGCGTCGGTGTAGCAGGCCCCGGCGCTCTCCTCGGGGCTGGCGTTGACCCTGGTCCCGAGGTCCAGCTCGCGGCCGTCGGCATCGATGAGGGTGAGGTCGACGGCGGCCCCGGCACTGTGCGGCGCGATCTCGGGCGGCGAGACGTACCGGCTGGCCGCCGACCTGATCCGGTCGTCCGGCCAGTCCGGGTTCGCGGAACGCAACTCGGCGGCGTACTCGGTGAAGTAGCGGCTCTGGAGGGCCGGCGGCCGGTAGCCCTCGATGAACAGCAGGCGGATGCCATCGGGCAGCTTCGTCTGGGCGTCGAGGAGCCGGTCCAGGACGGTGCTCCGCAACTGCGCGAACGCGCCGGTGCCGTCCTGCTTGCGGCCGTCGACCAGCAGCCCGGGACCGCGTACGTCCACGAGCCGCTCGCCGCACTCCTGGACCGGGACCGCGGCCACCTTCGGGTCCGACATGAGGGTGATCCTGCTCAACAGTGCCTCCTCGGTGGGCGATTGGGTGGTTCGCCGAGTCATTCTCACCGACCTTCGTCGATAGCATGATCGTCTCAACATATCTGGAGGCCCTCATGCCCATTGTCATCGCCACGATCAAGACCAAGCCCGGCCGACGCGACGAGGTCCTGGCCGCCTTCGAGAAGCACACCCCGGCCGTCCACGCCGAGAACGGCTGCGAGCTCTACGCCGTCCACGCCGGCACCGACCGCGTCACCGTGGTGGAGAAGTGGGCCGACCAGGCAGCCCTGGACGCCCACGGCGCGGGCGCCCCCCTGGCCGCCATCGCCGCCGCCACCACCGACGCGCTCGCCGAGCCCCTCGACATCGCGGTCATGGAGCCCTTCCCCGCCGGGGGCGAGGCCAAGGGCCTGCTCTGACCCTCGCAGGCCCCGCGCGCCCCGGCCCGGCAGGCCGGGGCGCGGGGGTCAGTGGTGTCTACCGGGCTCGTTGGTGGGTTCGGCAGGTGATCGCTGCGCGTTCTCGCTCGCGAGTCATGCCCGACTCGGGTCGTCGAGGTCGTCCCCGAAGATGACGTCCAACTCGGCCATCAAGGCCTGCGTCAGCTCAATCTGCTGGGCGCGGTCGATGACGACCTTCGCGAGGTTGCCGATGCCTCGGATGGCGGTGAGATCGTTGCCACGCAGGTCGGTCGCCTTGTAGGTGCCACGGCCGAACTCGGCGTCCCGCAGCGTGCAGTCGTCGAAGACGGCGGCGCTGAGGTCGCATCCGGTGAAGGTCGACTCGGTGAGGACGCAGCGGGTGAAGGCGACCGGACCTGTGGCGCGGAGCTTCTCGAAGGTGGAGTAGTCCAGCTTGCAGCTGTCGAACAGGACATTGTCGAGGGCGAGGCCGCTGAGATTGCTGGCCATGAACTTGCAGTTCTTGAAGACGACGCGCGACAACCTACTGTCGACCCACTGGAGATTGCCGAGGTCGCAGCCGTCGAACTCAACCGAGTCGACCCGGACTTCGATGAGCCGCACACGGGATGCGCGCAGATTGGCGATGCGGCCGGTGATGAGGTGGGCGTTCGCGAGGTCAAGCTCGCGCAGGTCGGCGTCGGCGTAGTTGAAATCCTGGACAGTGCCCCGGCCGCTCTCCAGTGATGTCACGTTGGAGAGGTAGCCGTCACCGAGATCGGGCAGGGTCATGCTGGCGCGGCGAAAGGTGCGGTTGGTCATGGTGCGTGCTCGCTCTCGATGGGCCCGGTCGTAGTCAGCTGGCCTGAAGGCGTTCCAGGAACTCCGGGACGCCGTCGACCTGGCGGTAGGGCTTGAAGGCCGGCGAGAGTTCGCGGACCAGGGTGACGCACCTGGGGGCGCCCAGGCGGCTGGCCAGGTCGAGCGACTCGTTGATGACGGTGAGTGCCTGCTCGACGTCGTTGGACTGGAGGTGGCCCTTGGCCTGGTAGGTGAGGAAGATCCCGCGGGTTTTGTCCCTGGCTCGGGGCAGCAGGGCCATGCCCTCGACGATCCGGGCATGGGCCTCGTCGGTGCGGCCGAGGTCCAGGAGGCATTGGCCGGAGTCCACCGCCAGGTCGGCGGGGCTCATCCAGGAGCACCAGCCGGGGGCCGGATCGGGTACCTCGATCGCGAGGGCGGACTCGGCCTCGGACAGGTCGCGGTAGCAGGCGGAGCGGTCGCCGAGGGCGGCATGAGCCCGGGCCCGGCGGAGAAGCAGCAGCGACCGGGCGGTGGGGTGCGAGATGTCGGAGATGGCGTGGCCGAGCTGGTCGACGGAGACTTTTGGCTCGCCGAGCCACTTCGCCTGGTAGGCGAAGTCGGACAGAACTCCAGCACCGTGGTCGCGGTCGCCAGCTGCGTGCGCGGACTGTAGCGCGGCCTCCCAGAGTTTCCCGGCCGCCCAGTGCTGGCCCTGGTCGAAGCGGTGCCAGCCGCAGGTGGTGGCGAGCGAAGCCGCCAGCATATGGAGACGGCGGCCGGTGGATTCGCTGTAGGCGCCGCCCTTGAGCAGGTCGGCGACGGTGCCCAGGTGGGCATCCATCAGGCGGATGGTGTGCTGGCGCTGTTCGGTGGGCAGAACTGTCAGCCCCTTGCTGGTGTCCTCCAGCCAGTCCACGAGGTCGTCGTCCACCCGCTTGCCGCCCAGGGCGGAGGTGACACGTTCGGGTTCGATCGTGGCCCACTGTGCGGCCAGGCCGGCCAGCGAGATCGCGCTGAAGGTCATGAAGCTACGGCGGTCCATGGCGGCTCTCTGTGCGTCTCGGAGTGCTGGAAGGACGAAGGCAGCCCCCAACCGCAGCGGTTCGTCTCGCCCGGGCAGCCAGTAGGGCCACCCGTACGCCTCCATGTCCGATACCGGGACGTCGAAGGCTTCGGCGATGAGGAGTTGGGAGTCGATGTTGGGCGTCTTGCGCCAGTGCTCCCAACGGCTGACAGTCGACTTGTCGGCACCGGACAGGAGCCCGTGACGCCGGGCGGCCTTGTTCAGCTCCGCGACCAGGTCGCTCTGCGACCAGCCGTGCAGTTCACGCCCGACAGTGATCACGCTGGCCGCTGCCAGCACCGATCACTTGGTGATGAACCTGCAGGTCAGGATGTTGCACCGTGATCCATGATCCCGTCCGAACCAGCACGTGTCGCGCCGTCCGCTCACGCATCGCTCACGCATCGACCTCGCCATCTGGGGAGCAATCAGGGTGATCGTGATGTCAGATGATGGGAGTTCAGAGACCGCTGTGGCACCGATCAGCGCCCGGTCCTCCCTCTCGGTCCCTAGACTGTGCCAGAGCGATGCAGCGCATGGCACGGCATTGGGGGCAAATTTGGAAGAGTCAGAACGCAGGGCTGCCACGGCTCCCATCCGTATCCACCAGATCCGCACTGCGCTTCTGCAGCAGTACCAGGGCCTCATCTACGACGAAGACCTCAAGGGGTACGACCCTCAAGGCTACGAACAGCGTTTCCTCTCACGCGCGTTGACGGCGGCTGCTGTACGCGAAGTGACGGGATGCGACCAGAAGACCGCTGGTGCCTCCGTCATCGACGGTGAAGACGACCAAGGCATCGACGGTGTGGCTGTCACCGAGGGCACACAAGAGGTCTGGCTCGTCCAAGCAAAATGGAGTGACGAGGGCAAGGGCAAGCTCGACACCAATGCGGCGCACAAGCTC
This sequence comes from Kitasatospora sp. NPDC048296, assembly GCF_043201815.1. Lineage (NCBI taxonomy): Bacteria > Bacillati > Actinomycetota > Actinomycetes > Kitasatosporales > Streptomycetaceae > Kitasatospora > Kitasatospora sp. NPDC048296. The sequence goes on along the minus strand of NZ_JBICZB010000037.1, from coordinate 19,406 downwards.
ATCGCTGGCCTCCGCCTCATCGAGCAGCGAAGCTTCGACCGCTTCAACGACCGCCTGGAGCCAATCGCTGCTCGTGTTAACGCTGCGATGCACGATGCCCGACTCAAGGTGACTCTGGTAATCGCTGTCATGGGTGTGGGGACGCTCAGCAAGGAATCCATTAACGTTCTCGAAGACGCTCGCAACGACTTCAACGGATTTGGCCCGCTCCTCGAGTATCGCGTGGTACACGCTGCTGACATCCTCCGGCAGATTCGCGAGGATCTCGCTCCCGAACCTGTACGTGTAACCGTGCGGATGACGAACTGGCTCCGGCGGAACACTCCACTCAGTGCCTACCAAGGCACCGTGTCGGCAAGCAATATCGCGGAGTGGTATCAGGAACACGAAAGCCGGCTGTACGAGCAGAACCTGCGCCAGTCTCTTGGCACTACCCGCGTCAACTCGGGCATGCTGAGCACTCTGGTGGACGAGCCGGAGAACTTCTGGCTCTTCAACAACGGCGTGACGGTGCTGTGCGACCAGCTGGAAGAAGAATGGCCAGGGCGCCGCCGTCCAGACGAGCCCGTACATCTACACCTGTCAGGGGTCAGCGTCGTAAACGGCGCGCAAACCGTCGCGGCGGCGCACCGCGCCACGAAGGCGTCCCCCGAGGCAGTCGAGGACGCCGAGGTCACGGTCAAAGTGATCGTCGTCGACAAGAACATGCCGGATCTGGCCCAGCGCATCACTGAGACAACCAATACACAGAATCACGTGGAGCAGCGCGACTTCATCGCTTTGGACGAGGTTCAGGCGATGATCCGCGAGGACTTCATGCTGTCCCTCCAAAAGTCCTACGTGTTCAAGCGCGGCGAACCCGACCCGGCGCCGGACGAGGGCTGTTCTGTGGTGCAAGCCGCCATTGCCCTGGCATGTGCGCACCGCAACACCGAACTCGCCGTGCGCGCAAAGCGGGACACAGATCTTCTCTGGGAGCGTGGTAGCGGCGGCGCCTACCCTCGCCTCTTCGGTGAGCGTCCAGGGGCCTTCCAGATTTGGCGCTCAGTACTTGTGCACCGCACCGTAGGTACCGCCCTCAACGAAGAACGCAAGCGCTTCCAGAAGCGCGCTGCAGACGTGAGCCAGCGAGGTGACCTACTCGTCACCCACCTGGTCTTTCAGCTTCTCGATCAGGACCGCATCGACGATCCGGAGTACGACTGGGATGCGGCGCTGCGAGAGGTCCCCGCCCTCACCAGTCGTGTCCTGTCCTGGCTGATCCACCACATCGACATGGAGTACGGACAGACCTCCTTCCTCAGTGGAACACTCACTGATGCCGGGCGCTGCAAGCGACTTGCGGAGCTGGTTCTGCGCGACGCCGCACGGGAAGGAGTCATTCCCGATCTGCCGGCCATTTACGAGGCTGCCAAGGAGGGTAAGCGCAAACCGCGCCGCCCCAATGCCGTGCCCACCCTCGTGGACCACGGAAGGATCACCGACGGAGCGCCAGTTCGCCTGCGCCTGTGGAACAAACCCGAGATCGACGCACTCACCCCATGGCTCGCTGAGGACCCCCGGCGCGGTGAAGCAACGTGGGTGAACGACCGAACGCGGTGCCTCGTATGGGCGGTCGATGGACGTGCATACTCACCCACGCGCCTCGTCCTCAACCTCTACGAGCTCGCAGGCTGGGAGGAAGCACCCGTGGCGGTCCAGGGCCCTGCGCGGTGGACGGTAGACGGTGGTGCAACCCTCTCAGAGTTGGCTCGGACATTGCTTGACGAGCAGGCCGAACAGGAATAATCCGAGCCCGAGAGTGATCATGCTGGCTGCTGCCAGCATGATCACTTGGTGATGAACCTGCAGGCCAGGACATTGCACCTGATCCATGATCCCGCCCAAACCGGCGCGTGTCACTCCGTCCGCTCACGCAGTGCCAGCCTGACGAGGGCCCACCCGGGCTCACCGACAAGGGCCATCCTGAGGCTCCTCGGCCGCCTTCTTAAGCTTTGGCTGTCCAACTCCGATGAGAAGGTCCGTCTCACACCCTGTGATACGAACGCGGAGAGGCAGAGATCTAGTCTCAGTGTGTTCGCGATCATGCCCGGTTCGGAACGTGGGTGCAGGTCGCCGTCTGCAGGTCGCTTCTGCCTGCCGTCTCGGACTCCCGAAACGTCAGTGCCCTCCTCCATAATCGGGGCACCCTCTTCAACGAAGGACCTCATCCCTGTGACGATCACCCAGCACGAGCTCGAGTCCCGGCTGTGGGACGCCGCGAACGCGCTCCGCGGCCCCGTCGACCCGGCTGACTTCAAGACCTACGTCTTCCCGATGCTGTTCTGGAAGTGGATCAGCGACACCTGGGTCTACGAGCACGACGCGGCGTTCGATGAGTACGGCGACAACCTCGACGACGAGATCGAAGCCGACTTCCATCGGTTCGAGCTGCCCAAGGGCACGCTGTGGAGCGAGGTCACCGAGAAGGTCACCAACCTCGGTGCGGAGATCGTGAAGACCTTCCAGCGGATCGAAATGGCCAACCCCCGCTCGCTCGCCGGCGTCTTCGGCGACGCCTCATGGGGCAACCAGGAGCGCATCCCGGAGTCGGCTCTGCTGGGGCTCATCCGAGCGTTCAACAAGATCACGCTCGACCCGTCGACGGTCTCACACGACCTGCTCGGCGCAGGCTATGAGTACTTGCTGAAGAACTTCGCCGACGAGTCGGGCAAGAAGGCCGGCGAGTTCTTCACCCCCCGTGAGGTCGTGAACCTTCTCGTCGGGATCCTCCAACCTGAGCCGGGCGAGTCCGTCTACGACCCGGCCTGCGGCTCCGGCGGGATGCTTGTCGCAACGATCAACCAGCTGCGCGAGTCTGGTAAGGACCACCGCACGCTCAGGGCGTACGGCCAGGAGATCAACCTGACGACGGCCTCGATCGCCCGGATGAACTTGTTCCTGCACGAGATCGAGGACTTCGACATCAAGCGCGGAGACACCCTCCGCGCTCCGGCGTTCAAGGCCCCCAGCGGTGCGGTCCGTCAATTCGACGCCGTGATCGCCAACCCGCCGTTCTCGCTAGTGAATTGGGGAGCAGACCGCTGGTCCTCGGATCCGCGAGCCATCTGCGGCGTGCCGCCGGCGCAGAACGGCGACTACGCCTTCATCCAGCACATGGTCTCGTCGATGAAGCCTGAAACTGGTCGTGTCGGCGTGGTGATGCCCAATGGCGTACTGTTCCGCGGCGGCGCGGAAGCGAAGATCCGCCGGGGCCTAATCGAGAAGCGCGTTCTGGACGCCGTCGTCGGACTGCCGCCCAAGCTGTTCTACTCGACTGAAATCCCGGCATGCCTGTTGATCTTCCGCGACAAGAAGCCTGAGGACCGTAAGGAGCACGTCCTCTTCATCGACGGCTCGGCCCGGTTCGTTAAGGGCAAGAAGCAGAACCGTATGTCCGAGGATGACGTCAAGACTCTCATCGAGGCGTACGAGACAGGCAACGACCCAGATGGTGGGGGCGGTGCGAGCGTCCGGCTGGTGCCGTTCGAGGAAATCAAGCAGAACGGCTTCGACCTGAACATCGGCCGCTACATCAAGGTTGCTGCAGAGGAAACTGCCGATCTGGGTGCAGCTTTCGTCGCGTATGCCGATGCTCGCCAAAACCGGATGGATGCCGAAGCTGTCATGTTTGAGCGACTCGCAGCGGCAGGCGTCGACCTGAGCATGTTCGGGATGTCCAGTGGCTGAGTGGGAGCGGGTTCAGCTCGACGAGGTCATCGCGCTGAACGTCGACGCGGTCCCGGTCACGGCGACGACCTCCTACGACATCGTCGGTGTCTTGAACCGCGGTCGAGGCCTGCTGTTCCGGGGCCCGATCGCTGGCGATGAGACCTCGTACAAGACGCTGAATCGCATCCGTCCTAATCAGATCGTCTACAGCCGCTTGAAGGCGTTCGAAGGAGCAATCACTGTTACTCCGAACGACCTGGGCGAGGTTTACGCGTCGCAAGAATTTCCAACGTTCACGTGCGGCGAGCGAATGCTACCCGAATACATCCGGCTCCTTACCACCACAAAACGACTCTGGGAGCAACTGCAGGCACTGTCGACCGGCATGGGCGGCAGGCGCGAGCGGGTCAAGCCCGCTGACTTCTTGACGATTAAAATCGCTCTCCCATCCTTGTCAGAGCAGCGTCGCGTCATCGATGTCATGGCTGCCGTAGACGCGCAGGTCGCGACACTGGATGCGGAAGCGGCAACAGTTCGCCACCTCTTGCGATGTGCGCTGTCTGACCACTTTGAATCAGTTCTCGGACGCCAGCTTCCCATTAAGGACCTCTGTTCGCATGTGGTCGGTGGAATTTGGGGCTCGCCCGAGGGTGAGAACGAGGTTGATGTACTGGCTCTGGGACCCCGAATCTATGCCCCTGCTACGACAGGATTCGTTACTGATGGATCCCCGATGCGGTCGTTCACGAAAAAACAAGTTGAGCGGCGACTTGTGCAACCTGACGACATTATTCTGGAGCGATCAGGTGGTTCTCCAGAGCAGCCCGTTGGGCGGGTGGTCATCGCTGGATCAGGTCTGCCGGCGTGCATCCCGACAGATTTCCAGCGACTTATGCGACCCGACGTCGAAAAGGTTGAGCCCCGCTACCTATTCTGGCGGCTTCAGCATGATTGGAACGCAGGTCTCACGCGATCCTTCAGCCGGCGAACAACTGGAATCACGAACCTCTCAGTCAAGGACTACATTGCTCGCGCAGTGCCCGTTCCTGACAAAAACGAGCAAAGGGCTATCATTGCCGTCGCGGATGCTATCGACTTGAGCCTCACTGAGATCACGAACGAGCTAGCTCGCCTCCGCACCCTCCGCTCCGCGCTCCTGGAATCGCTCCTGAACCAGGAAATCGAGATTCCCGAGTCTTACGACGTTTTGTTCGAAAGGGTGTCCTGACGTGGGGTGGACGGAAGCGAGCACCATTCAGCGCTCACTGCTCGAATGGGCCGAGGAGGCCGGCTGGGAACACCTCCAGGGGGAAGCCTTACCGCGCGATGAGCATGACGTCATCATCGAGAACTGGGCACGCGAAGCCTTAATCGCGCTGAACCCAGAGTTGGCCGACGACCCTGAGTCGGCGGACCTCGTTCTACATGAGGTCAATCAGGCTGTCCTCGATGCACATAATGGTCTCGTTGCAGCCAACGAGCGGCTGACCGTGATGCTACGTGGCGACCACTCATTCACGACAATCGATGGTAGGCATGTGCCTCGTCGGCTGATCGACTTCAAAGACCTCAACAACAACCGCTTCACTGTCGCTGACGAGGTCACCGTCAACGGTGCGACCAAACCGCGCCGGTTCGACGTCGTCTACTACGTCAACGGGTTTCCGCTGGTCGTTGCCGAGACCAAGACGCCTGTGAAGCATCAGGTCTCGTGGGTCAACGCCGCGAAGGACCTTCACGACGTGTACGAGGAGGAGTACCCGAACTTCTTCGCGACGAACGTCTTCAACATCGCCACCGAGGGCCTTGAGTTCCGCATGGCTCCGATCCGTGCGGTGCCGGACCCCGGCTCCGAGATCTGGGCCCCGTGGGGGTCCACTGAGGACGACCCGAAGACCGTCACGGGACCGGCTCGTGTCGAGCGGGCCGCGCGCTTGTTGCTGCGGCCGGAGCCGATCCTGGCGGTCCTCAAGGACCTGGTGATGTTCCGTCACGCTCGGGACGCCTCCGAGGTCGACATCAAGTTCTTGCCTCGCTACCCGCAGTTTGAGGCGGCTCTAGCGATCCACGCCAAGGTGCTTGCCGGGCGTCCTGGCGGACTGATCTGGCATCACCAGGGATCGGGCAAGACCGAACTCATGGCGTTCGCCGCCGCCCGTTTGCTGCGCGATGTCGCGGTGACGGAGAAGTTCGGGAGCGCGCCGACGGTCATCGTGATCGCCGACCGTAAGGACCTGGTCCGGCAGACGGCGGAGATGTTCGAGACTGCCGGAATGCCACGGATGACGGTGCCTCGCAACCGGCGCGAGCTGCACGCTCTGCTGCGCAGCGGTGAGTCTGGCGTGGTCATCACGACGGTGCACAAGTTCGCTGAGGCCGGCCATCTGAACAACCGGTCGAACATCGTGGTCCTCGTCGACGAGGCGCACCGCTCGCAGGAGGGGAAGTTCGGCGACGCGTGGCGCGCGGCGGTGCCGAACGCGAAGTTCTTCGGTGCGACAGGTACTGCGATCGAGGACAAGGACCGTTCGACGTTCAAGCTGTTCGGCGACCCTGACGACCCGGACTTTGTGATGTCGCGGTACACCCCGGAGCAATCCATCGCCGATGGGTTCACCAAGCCAGTGATCGTGGAGGGCCGGTCTGTCTGGTTCAACCTCGACAAGGAAGCCCTGGACGAGGCGTTCGATGAGCTGGCCGCAGAGGAGGGCCTGGACGAGGAGGAGAAGGTCTTCCTGTCGGGGAAGGCTTCTCACATCGAGACGATCCTGTCCAACCCCGAGCGCGTGGCGGCTGTGTGTGCCGACATCGTCGACCACTTCCTTACCTATGTCGCGCCTTTGGGACAGAAGGCTCAGGTCGTGGCCTACAACCAGCGCCTCGTGATTGCGTACGCCAGGGCTATCGAGGCCGAGCTGGAGCGCCGGGCTGCAGTCATGCCGGACGGTCGACTCCGTGAGGTCGGTGTTGTGATGCACGTCGCCGACAGCAAGGAGACCCCGAAGGAGCACAAGAAGCACCTGCTCACTCCGGAGCAGGAGGAGGCGCTTAAGCGCCGCTTCAAGAAGGTCGATGACCCGATGTCGTTCATCGTCGTCACCGCGAAGTGGATGACCGGCTTCAATGCGCCCATCGAAGGTGTCCTGTATCTCGACAAGCCCGCCAAAGACACGAACCTGTTCCAGACGATCACGCGGCCCAACCGTCCGTGGAAGAACCCTGTCACCGGTCAGCGCAAGGACTTCGGGCGGGTCGTCGACTACATCGGTCTCGCGAGGGCCATCGGCAAGGCAGTCGCCGGCCCAAAGGTGAAGGACGACGAAGAGGACGAGCTCAACGTCACCGACGCCTCCAAGCTGGCGGGGAAGTTCGTCGCCGACCTCACGCGTCTACTGCATCTGTTCGACGGCATCGACACCAGTGACTCGTCGTTCGAGTCGCTCGCCGAGGCACACGAGCGGATTCCCGAGGGCGGCGGGCAGCGCACCGAGTTCATCGAGATCTACATCGCACTGCAGACGGTGTGGGAGTTCCTCGACCCGCACCCGATGCTCCGGCCGTTCACGGGCCAGTACTTCTGGCTCGCGAAGGTGTACGAGTCGATCCGGCCCAAGGACGTCTCCAAGACGTTCCTCTGGGCACGTCTCGGCGCGAAGACCACAGATCTGATCCACGGTCACATGACCGATGTGGGCGTGAAGTCGATGCCGTCGAAGACAGTCACGCTCGACGCTGCCGGCCTGGCGCTGGTGAAGAAGATCGCCGAGCAACTGAAGCTCTCCGAGCGGCAGACGCCGGAGTCGAAAGCCGATGACGTGTACCAGGAGGTCCTCGACTCCATCGAGGCGCGCCTCAGGCGTCGGCTCGCCGATACCGAGAGCCCGGCGTACCGGTCGCTGGCGGAGCGGATCGAAAAGCTCCGCACCAAGGCGATCGAGAACGTAGAGGATTCGCTGGCGTTCCTCGAGGAAGCGCTGAAGATCGCTCAGGACGTGGTCGCAGCGGATCGGGCAGCTGAACAGGGCGACCAGGAAGCGCTCGACCGGCTGGCCGATCCGAAGCGTGGAGCGCTCACTCAGATCGTCGCGGAGAACACACCGCCTGGGCTGCACAAGATCGTCCCCGACATAGCCTCGCGGATCGACTCGATCGTCGTCGAGGTCGCCTATGCCGGTTGGAGCGCGAGCGACGCGGGCGACAAACGCGTTCGTCGCGAGCTGCGCTCCGTCTTGAAGGAGTACGGCTTGCCGATCAAGGGCGAGCTGTTCGACCGAACGTACGAGTACGTGCGGGAAAACTATTGACGACTTCACGATCGGGACCATCGTGAAATCGTCCTGCCATCGGGACCAAGCTCACCTTCGTCCGTGTCTTCCAGCGCCTTCTCGATCTCACTGAAGAGGATGTGGGTGACCTGGTCGCGGATGGCACCATGTGGGGCGATCGTGCAGGAAGCCCCGAACGAACCGAATGACTCGGCCTCTCTGCTGGGCGTCGTTGTCGGCGGGGGACGACGGGCAGGGCGCTGGCGGTGCTGCTCAGATGGACGCTTCGTCCTCCGCTACAGCTCACGCAGGCCGACCAGCACCCTGCCGATCAACAGGGGGTCGGAGATCGGGCCGGTGGGTTCGGTTGGTTGCCCACGCTCCTCGGTCTGCCCCGTGCGGCCTAGGTCGGACCGTCTGGAACCGTGAAGGAGAAGTTCCGCCCAGACGACCTTCCCGGTCGCCGTGGTGGGGTAGTAATAGCCCCAGCGGTTGGCCATCTCGCTCACCAGGAACAGTCCGCGTCCTCCAATGGCTTCCAGGCCCACCTCGCGCCGTACTGGCGGCCGGGGATCGCGGTCTGCGACTTGGACGAGCAAGCCCGTTCCCGTCAGCTGGAGTCCTAGGGTGAACGTGCTGATGTCAGCGAGGCTCGGGTATCCGGTGCCGTGCGGCTCGTTGTCGGCCGGGTGGCGGATCGCGTTGGTGGTGAGCTCGGAGACGATGAGGTTGGCCGTCTCGATGACAGCGCCCGGGATCTGCCAGCGGTGCAGGATGTCGGCGGTGTGCCGGCGGGCCCAGAGGACCGCGTTGGGGGTATCGGCCAAGGTCAGGTGGCTGACGTACGGATGGCCTTGAGACATGAGGTGCCTCCCGCTCGGGGCTGCGTAGGTGTGCGGGTGCCTGCTGTTGGCGTTGATCAGGTGGTCCCGCCGTCCCGTGGTGGCCGGATCGCCGGCCACCACGGTCAGAGGTCCTATGCGCTCCCGTGCGGATCACTCGCGGGCTACGCGGCTACTTCGTGGCGACCACGTAGACGCTGGCCCACTGGCGCTTTGGGTTGGCCATCGTGGGGTCGAAGGTCCACGGCTTGACGGTGCGGAAGCGGACCTCGGTGAAGAGCTGGGCGAGCTTCTCGTGGTCGTACGCCCAGTAGTGGGGGTTGTAGGTCGGGTCGTCGTCCTGGTCGCGGAAGACGTAGTTGATGAGGTCGAGGTAGGTGTTGATGTCGCCTCGGCACTGCCGCTTGGCGTACCACCGCTCGATCATCTCGGCGGCCCGGTCCGGCGGTGCCGGGTACTGGTTCAGGACGAAGGCGGCGTCGGGGACGCCGGTGATGAGCTGTCCGCCAGGCGCGAGGACGCGGTAGGCCTCGTGGGCGTAGTGCTTGGCGGAGCGCGGGTAGTCGATGTGCTCCAGGAAGTGCTCGGAGAAGATCATCTCGGCGCTGGCGTCGGCGAGCGGGATGCCCTCGCGCACGTCCCACAGGAGGTCGGCCGGCGGGACGATGTCGATGTTGAAGAACCCGTCGACGCGGTGTCCGCCGCCGCCGATCTGGACCTTGGTGGGGCCGGGCTTGAGGACACCGTCGGGAAGGGCAGCGACGCTGGCCCGGTGGTGGCGGTGCAGTTCGACTTCCTTGACGGCCGCCCGGAGGGTGCGGGCGAGGCCGTTCGTGGTCGCCAGCGAATCGAGGGCCTGGTCGAGCTGGGCGAGGAGGGCGGTTATCTGCTGGTCGTGCGGGGTCATCGCGTCTCGCTTCCTGGGTCGCCTGGGATGAGGGTCAGGTGGTGCGGGAGCTGAGCTGGTCGATCGTCCACAGGCCCAGCCCGTTGCCGGGGTGGTGTCGGCCGCCGTCTGTGAAGTCGGCGTCGAAGTGCTCGACGGGCTTGGGCAGGTGGAACGGGGCCGCCTGGAGGTTGAGCGGGCGCCAGTGGGTGTCCGTGGTGTCGCGGTTCTCGGCGAGGCCGACGTAGGTGGTGGCGAGCAAGTACGTCGAGTTGCTGGTGGCCACGCGGTCGAGGAACGTGAGCACCTCGTGGTGGGTGAGGTGGACGAGACAGTCTCGTGCGATGACGAGGTCCGCTGCCGGGATGTCGTCCCTGCTCAGGTCGGCCCGCCGGAAGGAGATGCGCTCGGTGCCGTGCCGTTCCTGGTTGAGCTGGACGAGGTCGGGGACGACGTCGAGGCCGAGGTAGGCGTCCAGCCGGTCGAATCCGTCGACGTGGCGGATCCAGTTGACGTCGCCGCATCCGGCGTCCGTGACGGTGCGGATCGGGTAGCGCGCGAGCACCGAGGCGAGGGCGGCTCGGACGGCCTCGGTCTGGCGCATCTCGGAACCGGGCCCGGAGACCGACTCGGGGGATCCCCAGTGATTGGTGCGGTAGATCTCGGTGAAGAGCGCTTCGGCGGGCTGGGTGGGCGCCGGCCAGGCGGTGGTGGATGGGGTGGTAGGGCCGTGGGGGGGCATGCGTCTCCTCCGCGATCGGTCGTCGAGGGGCGTGGGGCAGCGGTCAGCGGCTGCTGTTGCGCATGAGCGTGTACTTGATGTCGACCAGGCGCGGCGCGATGCTCAGCGTCAGTTGCTCGGTCGGGTGGAGGTGCCCGGAGCCGTCCGGCTCGGCACGCCAGACGCGGTAGTCCAGGTTCGGGTAGGCCGGGTTGATGCCGATCTCGCCCTTGGGCATCGTGCCGTTGAACGGCACCACGATGTCCATGTGGTTCCAGTAGTTCCAGGCTTGCAGGGCCTTGTGCTGGTCGAAGTAGAAGTAGAAGTCGGGGTAGCGGCCGAAGCTGCGGAGCTCCCGGTGGATGAGGTGACCGAGCAGCGGGCCGAGCTGGGTGGCGAGGCTGTCGAACTCCCAGCGGGTTCGGTGCCAGGCTTCGGGCACCTGCCCGCTGGTGAAGAGCCGCGCGGCCACGAGGTAGCTGATCCGCTCGACCATGTAGGCGCGGGTGTGGTCGGCGTCGATGGTCGGGTCCACCCGCTGCAGGAGTGCGGCCAGCTGCTGCGGGCGGGGGTGAAACCTGGCGAGGTTGAACTTGCCGGCCATGTCCGGGAAGGAGGCAAACAGCATCTCCTTGTACAGCCAGTTGTTGAACTCCCCGAGGTCGGCCAGCTGACGGGTCCGTACGGAGGTGGAGTGGAGCATGAGGTACTCGGCGAGGGCCTCGAAGTAGAGGTAACCGAGGATCGGCAGCCGGGGGATGGCCGCATCCAGCAGCTGGAGGAAGCCCTCCGTGGCCACGGTCGAGCCCTGGTAGACGATGCCGGCGGCCAGGGCCAGGAACGCGGCGGAGTTCTTGATCCGGCCGACGACGGTCTCGCGCAGGTGGTGCCGCTCGGTCTTGCTGAGCAGGTACTCCAGGTCGGTGTAGATCTGCAGGTGGATCGACCCCAGCCGCAGGTAGTCCACGCCTGCCAATCCGCGGTACGCCTGGGGCGGCGCGGTGATTTCGAAGATCAGCGGCGTGGGCGTGCGCTGGCTCAGGCCGACTTTGGCGAGGAAGGCCGGGGCCTCCTTGGTGAGGACGTAGGCGGCCAGGTTGTGCATGCGGAAGCCATGGTCCGTCTGTGTGAGCGGCGCGCAGTAGATGCTGCCGACGAGGCATCCGCCGGAGGGGTAGAGCACCCCTTCCCTGCTGATCTCTTCCAGGGCGTGGGTGACGTGGAGCAGGTGCAGCTTGCCGTCGCTGCTCAGGCTGTCGAAGAGCGCGTTCTTTCGGAGCAGGCTGCCGTTCGGCGTTTCGTCGGTCAGGCGCTTGTGCCAGGCAGCCGTCTGGGCCGTCAGCGGGTCGTCGTGCCCGGCATCGGGCAGCAACGCGGAGTCGAAGAAGGCGTGCGCGTCGGCCCACAGGCCGTAGGCGTCGCGGAGGTTCACGGCTACACCAGTCCCTTCTCAGCAAGCGCGAACCGGACGGCTTCGGCGCTGCTGGCTCCGGCGAGGTGCGCGGTCTCGGAGACGGCGACGAGGTCGAAGGCCACGGCGCGGAGCTGGTCGAAGGCCGGCTCACGAACGTGCCGCACGTCGGGCCACCAGCTGAGCTTCGGCAAGCGGTAACGGTCGAGCGCGTCGGCGGCCTTCACCAGGTCGCAGATGAGTTCGGCGCGGGCGTAGTCGGCCCGATCGTCCGAGCAGAAGGCGTCGTACGGCAGGTCGTGCAGGCGGATGGCGGTCGCTGCCTGGATGATCCGCCGAGGCGTGGCCACCGTGCCGAAGTGGGTCCAGACGGTGTCGGCGTTGGCGGCCAGCCAGATGGCAGCACGGGCACCGTGGCCCCGGTCGTCCTTGTCGTGCAGGCGCTGGCAGTCGTGGACGGCAGCGGCCAGGACGACCGTGGCGGTGTCGGCATCGTCCAGCCCGTGGATCTCGGCGAGCAGGGCGGCCAGCGTGGCGGTCCGCATGCTGTGCCGGACACCGTGGAGTGAATCCTGGAGGCGGGGCTCCGCCAGCCACGATGCGGGAAGGGCGGACCGGCCCAGGAGGTGCTTCGAAGCCGGCCGCAGAGGTGATGTCCAGGCCGCGCCGAGGTCGGGCCGGTTGGCCTTGATCCACTCGACGGTGGCCGGGTCCATGTACTGGTGGTGCGGCAGCTGCCTTCGGGCAGCCAGGTCGACCAGGCTCGTGGTCGTCGGGGTCGTGCTCATCTGTGCCCACCCCCTTCTGGTGGTCTACCGCGGTGAGGGGCTCTACCGGATCGGCGCGGCCTGCGCCTCGCGCGCCTTGCGCTCCTGCTCGGCGGTCTCGAAGGCGGCGGCGAAGTCGGCCAGCTCCTGCTCGCTCATCAGCGTCACGCCGAGTTCGAAGGCGACGTCGACGATCTGGGCGGACGCCTCGTCGCGGGCCGCGTCCGAGGCGCCGTCGTCGAGCAGCACCTCGAACTCGGCGTGGTAGCCCCACGCCTCGCTCCACTTGAGCGCGATCTCCACGCCCTGGAAGCGGAAGTTGTGGCGGAAGTTGAACGCCTCGTGCATCGCGGACCCGAAGCCGAGCGCGTTGAACACCTTCACGGCCGCCGGGACGTCCTCGCGGGCGATGGCGAACTCGGTCTCGGGGAAGGCTGCCCCCTGGCCGATCTTGCTGCCCTTGAGGGTGATCTTGGCGGTACCGGCGGCGGTGTTGTCCGTGACCTTGAGCAGCTGCTCGGGCAGCACGTAGAAGTAGATGTGCTTGGCGTCGTCGCCCAGGTCCTCGCCGTCCTTCCTCAGGCGGTCCATGAGCCGGTTATGGGTCTCCTTGTCGAAGCGGGCGCGCATCTCGATCTCGACAGCCACAGTCGTGTCTCCTCGTTTCAGGCATGGCGGATCCAGCCGAACCAAGGTGGGGTGGCCCCTGGCTGGTTCGGATGGAGCGTTGTGGAGTTGGTGGTGGTGCCGGGTGGTGCGGCCGACCGTCACTTCATCGGCCGCACCACCCGAGAGGGGTCAGCCCAGGTCGCCGAAGCGCTCGCGGATCACACCGGCGTGCAGGTAGTTCGGCAGCGGGACGCCGCCGACCGCCACGCGGGCGGTCGCCGCCTGGTCCTCGGTCTCGCTTGGGAAACCCTCCAGCAGCTGGAGGCACTGCTGCACCCACTCGCGGGACTTGGGCCAGTCGCCGGCATCCCGGAGGCGGACCGCCAGCGCGTAGGCGGTCTCGGTGGCCGCCCAGCGGTCGGTCGCCAGCTCGCGCTGGAAGATCGACTCCAGCTCCTCGGCGGAGGCCAGGCGGGTCTGGTTGGTCATGGTGCCCTCTCAGATCAGACGGTGGTGCCCCGGTGGTGGTCAACGCAGCGGCGTCCAAGTGGTGACGCCGCGACCTGCCGTCAGTTGGTGAAGATCTCGACCAGCGTGCGGTACTCGTGCAACTCGTCCTTGTCGAACCACAGCTCGACCTCCTGCGCGGCTTCCTCCTTGTTGCCGGAGGCGTGGACCAGGTTGGCCACGGCCTTGCCGACTGCCACGCTGCCCGTGGAGCTCATGTGCGAGAGGTCGCCGCGGATCGTGCCGGCCGGAGCTTGGTTCGGGTAAGTGCTGCCCACGATCTTCCGAACGGTGGCGATGGCGTCGTAGCCCTCCAGCACCAGGGCGATGACCGGCCCCTGCTGCATGAAGGTGGCGGTGAGGTTGTAGACCTCGGCCCCGAGCCGCTCCTCGAGGTCGAAGTAGTGCTTGCGAGTGAACTCCTCGTCCATCCACTTCATCTTGACGCCGACGATCTTCAAGGCGGCGTCCTCGAAGCGCGAGATGATCCTTCCCCCGAGGCCGCGTACCAGCGCGTCGGGCTTGAGCAGGACGAGCGTGCGCTCGACCGTGTGGACCTGGTCCTCGGCCATCAGTTCCCTTTCAGCTTTCTGGCATTCAGACATGACGAACGATCAGTTCGTCATGAACCGAGGTTACCGGCGCTGGCGAGCGACTTTCGGCGCTCCGACCTACCCCTCGAACGGGTGAACCCTCCGCGATTCTGGGGCGGTCGATCCGCCGCCCTGTCGACACGGCGGTCTCGCGGGCTCAATCGCCCAACTCGCTGTCCTGCTTCGGGTACTCACCTAGAATCTCCGAGGGGGTCGGCGTGTATGTCCTGTTACTCCCGGGCGCTTCCCAGAGCTCAAGTTGCCTAGGTGAGCCTGGCCTTGGGGTGCCGACTGCAAGTCTTCCGGTATCCACGCCGCGCAGCGATGAAGCGCCAGTGCAGTCGATGTGCATCTTCGACGCACGCCTCCTGCACTGCAGCGACCACGACGGAGAGGGAACGGCGTTGGACGTCATCGAGGTCTGGAGCGGTCGTTACGCCTGCCTGCTCCAGTCCGCCCTCCGCCTCACCAACGAGGCTTTCGCCAATCAGCTCGGGATCGCGATGCGAACGGTGGCCACATGGCACGCTGACCCCTCCGTCGTACCGAGAGCCGAGATGCAGCAGCTCCTCGACGCCGCCCACGAGAAGGCTTCAGACGCGGCCCGTCAGCGCTTCGCCCTCCTGGCAGCGAAAGAGCGCGGTGGCACCCCCGAGTCCGGCACGCCGGCTGCGCAGGCCCTCCGGGTGGCCATCTCGGTTGTCCTCCGGCAGAGCAACGTGCTGCTGGTCTGCCGGCGCGACGACGACGCGTCCGGGATCACCTGGCAGTTCCCGGCCGGAGTGATCAAGCCCGGCACGAAGCCGGAGACCGCAACCGTCCGGGAGACGCTCGACGAAACCGGGGTCCACTGTGCCGTCCGCCGGAGCCTCGGCAGCCGCCTCCACCCGGTGACGGGTGTGCTCTGCGAGTACTTCCTGTGCGAGTACCTGGCTGGCGAGGCGACCAACAGCGACACCGTCGAGAACGTCGACGTGATGTGGGTTCCTCGAAACTCGGTGACCCGCTTCATCGACGCCGATACGATCTTCCCACCCATCCTGGCCGCCCTGGAGGAGCAGACGTGACAGAGCAGACTGCGGAGGAACGCCCGGGCATTGCCGCCGCGATCGTGGTTCACGAAGGCCGCGTTCTGATGGTGAGGCGACGGGTGAGCGAGGGCCAGCTCTCCTGGCAGTTCCCGGCCGGTGAAATCGAGACCGGCGAGTCACCCGAGCAGGCAGCTGCCCGTGAAACTGGGGAGGAGACCGGGCTCGGCGTGGCCGCGATCAAGCTCCTGGGCGAGCGCGTGCATCCGAAGACCGGCCGGCTGATGTCGTACACGGCCTGCGAGATTGTGAGCGGTACGGCCGAGGTGGTCGACACGGAGGAGCTGGACCAGCTCGCGTGGGTGGCTCTCGCCGAGATCCCCGAGTACGTGCCGTACGGGCTGTTCGAGCCGGTGCAAGAGTACCTGGACGCCACCCTCGACAGCTGATCAAACTTCGACGGAAACGGCCCTGTGGGCGACCCACCTGCTGGTGGGTCGCCCACAGGGCCGTTGGCCTAGTTCCAGGTCGTTCCGGCCAGGAGCCCGTCATAGCCGAGGCTCATCATCGCGGAGTCGTTTCCGGTCGCTGATGGTCAGCGGCGTCGGGACTGGGTTCCGGGCTGTTGGAGGGAAGCCGTGGTGGTCGGGCTGGTGGTGTGATGGCGGACGGTCGGGGTGGCAGGCGAGCGCAAGAGCGCGGCTTCGACGGTGCGGTTGGGTGTGGGGTTGTAGCTGGTGTGCTGGATGCGGGCGATGAGGACCTTGGCGGGCAGGTGGGCGCTGCCGAGTTCGCGGCGGGCGGCGGCCTCGGTGAGGAGCTGGTGGGGTTTGTGGCCGCCGGCTTCGGCGTCGGCGAGGACGGTGGCGAGGGCGGGCCAGTTGGGGTCGGCGAGGATACGGGCGGCGTGGTCGGGGATGGCGGCGCGGACGTCGTTGGCGAGGGGGTTGCGGGTCTGCTCCTTGGGCTGGCGTTGGGCGAGGAAGGCGAGCTGGTCGGCGGCGGCCTGGTCGTAGGCGGCCTGGAGGTGCTGGACGGTTCGGCGGGCGGCTTCGGCTTGCTGGGCGTGGCCCTTGGCGGTGTGCCAGCGCTGGGACAGGATCGCGGCCCAGGCGAGGGCCGCGACGAGGACAGCGAGGGTGCTTCCGCCCTTGCCACTGCCGGCGTGCACGAGGTCGCGGGCCGCTTGCCGCAGACCGGCTGCCGCCGTGTGGTCGGCGCTGATCTGGGAGCGCTGGGCTCGGGCGAACGACTTCGCTGCTGCTCGAAGTTCGCCGCGTAGGTCGTCGGGTGCCGTCTGGGCGGTGGCCGCGATCAGTTCGCCGAGGGCGGTGATGTGGGCCTGCGCACGCGCATCGCCGCTGTCGCCGGTGGTGTCGTGGTCGGTGGTGAAGGTGTCGAGAGCGTTGGTGGCGTGCTGCCAGGGGGTGGCGGGCTTGTTACGACGGGCGGTGGGGTGCTCCTCCGGCTTGCTGGCCGCAAGGAGGGCCTGGAGCTTCGGCAGGGACAGGTCGGGGGCGATCTTCCCGCCGGGGATGTAGTTCGGCTGCCCGTTGGCCTTCAGGTCGCCGGGGCGGGCGACGGAGTAGCCCTGGAGGTCGCCGGACGGGAAGCGGCGGATCTTGACCTCGACGCCATCGGCCTGGAGGTAGGCGAGAAGTTCCTCCGCGCTGCTCGCGTGGGGGATGGCGGCGCGGATGCAGTCCTGGAGCCACTCGCGGCTGGTCTGTTCCCAGCCGAGGCGCTTGGCCTTGTGCATCTCGGCCTGGGTGGGTCGGCGTTCGGCGGTCCGGTCGCCCGTGCCGAGCTGGCGCAGGCCGTAGTCCTTCTCGATCTCGCGGCACTCTATGCCGACGCGCTGACCGCTGTTGTGGAGCTTGGGGCGGCGGCCGTCCTCGCGGACGGTGGTGGCGAGGATGTGGACGTGGTCGTCGGCGTGGCGCACAGCGATCCAGCGGCATGCCAGGTCGTCGTCCTTGGGAGCGATGCCAGCGGCCTGGACGATGCGCTCGGCGATCTCGGACCACTCGGCATCGGAGAGGTAGCGGTCCTCGGGTGCAGCGCGTACGGGGCAGTGCCAGACGCGGTCGGTGAGCTTCTTGCCGGGCTCGCTGTTTCGCAGGCGGACCGGCTCGTCGAGGTAGCGGGCGAGCTGGGTGAGGGTGGCGTCCTCGTCGCGGCCGGGGTCGGGCATGGCGAGCATGGCGAAGCCGGCGACGATGTGCGGGTCGCGGTGCTCGTCGTGGCGGCCGGGTCCGTAGAGGTAGGCGAGTAGGCCGCGGGTGTTGGAGCCGGGGGCCTTGATGGGCGCGATCACGGCAGTGTTCAGCCTTCCTGGTTGGCGGGCTGGCGCAGGGCCTCGGCGATCTGCGTGAGCAGGTCGTGTAGTTCGTCGAGGGTGTGGCGGATGTCCATCGGCGGCTCATAGCCGCCGTTGAGGGCGCGGGCGATCTGGTTGACGTTGCTGGCGATACCACTGATCTGGCGCAGGACGCGGGCGCGGAACTCGTGGATGAGTCGGCGTTCTTCCGCCAGGGGCAGGTCGATGAAGAACCGGCCGGCTATGAAGGCCAGGACGACATCGGCGGCGAACCCGGACAGGCCGCGGTAGCCGTTCGCGGCGGCAGCCGCACGCAGCCGAGAATGCTCCTCGGGTGCGAACCGCAGAGGGCCGACGCGCTCCTCGCGCTTGGTGCCGGTGTAGCGGCGGTTCTTCAGCTCGGCACCATCGGTGGTGCTGTCGTCGGAGGGCTCGTTGTCGGTCTCGGTCGGGCGGACGTCGGCGAGGATCTGCTTCTAGGCGGCGAGGAGCTTGTCCGGGTCGGGGCCGCCCTCGGCCCCGACCTCCTGGCCCGGCGCGCCCTCGCGCCGGGCCGTCTCCGCCACCCCTGGGGCGGAGATCCCGCGAGTCCGGCCACGAGTCGGACTCGCGGTACTACTGGCTCCGCCAGGGGCTCGGTTGCCCAACGCCCACTGCCAAAGACCCTTCACGATATGGGACTTCCCCGTTTCCTTCGCGCTCTCGTCGGTGGTGCCGTGGGGGTGCGGGGTGTCGGTCACGGGCTGTTCTCCTGTCGCGGGGGCGTCGGGGTGCTGTGGTGCGCGCGGGGTGTGAACGCTGGCTCGGGCGACGAGCGGTTCGGCGGAAGCGCGATCCGGTGCTTTGGCGGATGTCGCTGACCACGTGTTGGACATCCGCCAGACCGGTTGGCGGTGAAGGGGCCGCCCGCCAAGTGCCGTGCGGGTCGTTGGTGGGCGGCCACCCGTGGAGCGGTGGTGCGTCAGGCAGGCACCGGGTGCTCGCGCGCCTGCTCAGGCTCGCGGTCGGCGTGCTCGGGCTGAGGGTCGGCCTGCTCATCCCGCAGGCGCGTCATCAGCTCCGTCCGGCGCTTGCTGCCGATCGGAATCCCGGCGTCGCTGAGGGCCTTCTCGACCACGGCGACGCTGGCGCCAGACTCGGCGACGATCGGCCGCATCATCTCCACGAGCTGGTCCATGGTCTTCGCGGGAGGGCGCCCAGTGCGCTTGCGTGGCACGACCGGTTCTTCATCGGAGCCCGGAACGTCGCCCCTGCGCTCCGTGACCGGCGCGGGGCCGGACGGGCCGTCCTGCTCCGCCCTGGGTGCGGGCTCGGCGTCCGGGGCGGGCTCAGGGTTTTCGTGGAGCGGGCGTTCGTCGTCGGCGGGCTCGGGCTCGGAGGTGACCTCAGTCGCGGTGATGTTGTGAGCGAGGAGGGTGCCGCCGAAGAAGGCGAGGGCGGGCCATCCGGCGACCAGGATCCGCAGCCAGGCGGGGACGTGGGCGAGGTCGAGGAGTCCGGCGGTGGCGACGTTTGCGCCGAGGGAGGCGGTCAGGGCGATGGCGAACCAGGTCCAGGCGGTGCCGGCCGGGCGTCCGGCGGTGCGCAAGGTCCGCATCCGATGCCAGGCGGCGACGAGCAGCAGATCCACCGAGACGGGGTAGGCCCAGGCTGAAGTTCCACCCTGCGGTTGGACACTCTCTGTCTACGCCGCGAGGGTGTGACCTTGCCGGTGCCGCCGCCGAATCTCGAGTGGCGTGAGGTAGC
>NZ_JBICZB010000036.1:47117-79424 GCF_043201815.1 Kitasatospora sp. NPDC048296 | reverse complement strand
CAACCACGCGACGGCCGAACAAGTGAACCTGAAACCCCGCCAACCCCTTCTGACCAGCTGATCAGCACCTCCCGCACACCGGGGGAAGCTCAGAGCACCTGCTCACCCCGGCTCTGGACGGGTTCGTGTCCGCGTTCGTCGTGCTTACCGGCGACTCGTCGACGGGTAAGACTCGTGCTCTGTTCGAGGCCCTCCGCCGACTGGCCCCAGCCCGCCCACTGTGGCGGCCCACCAATGCCGCCGGGCTGGCCGAGTTGCTGGGCGCCGACCGCATTGCGCCGGGTGCCGTGCTCTGGCTCAACGAGGCTCAGCGATTCCTCTACGGCGACCGTTCCGAGGAGGCCGCTGCCGCCCTGCGCGAACTCCTGATGACCCAGACCGGCGTCACCGTCGTCGGCACCCTGTGGACCCTCCCGTATTGGGAGGACCTCACCCGTCCTGCGGTAGAAACGGATCCCCGCAGTCAGGTCCGCGCTCTCCTTGAGGCACCTGTCACCCACCGGGTCTCGGTCCCGGCCGACCTGACAACGGCTGAGCGCTTGAGGTGGGAAAGCCTCGCCGACTCCAGCAAGGATCCTCGCATGGGGCGAGCCGTGCGAGCCGGCGCAGCCGATGGACGGGTGATCCAACACCTCAGCGGTGGGCCTCAGCTCCTCGCCGCGTACCGAATGGGGCCCGGCGCCCACTTCACCCACGCCGAGCACGCCCTGATCACTGCCGCGATCACGGCCAGACAGCTGGGGCACTACGCGCCGCTGTCCGAGGAATTACTGACGCAGGCCGCGGACGCAGCCCTCCCACCACACCACAGGCCCGCGGAACCCGGCTGGGGGCGTGACGCCCTGATCGCCCTGACTTCCGGAGTGCGCGCCGACGGGTGTCGCACCGACATCAGGCACTCCCTCACTGCGCTCATCGCCGTCCGCAACATCTCAGGCGGTACGACGACGTACGAACCGGCCGATTACCTGCACCAAAGCCTCGTTGCTGCTGAGGATGCGCCCGCCCCTACCCCCGCATTGTGGGATGCATTGACTATGTGCACGACCGACCTGGCCTCGCTCGTGAGCCTTTCGAGCGAGGCGCAGCGGCGGGGTTTCCTGAAGCAGACTGTGCTGTTGATGCGTCGAGCAGCCATCGCCGGATACGTGAACTGGTTCGGAATGTTACTGGCTATCCCCCAAACAGGGAACAGCGGCCGGAGCATGGCGCTTTGGATGGCAGACCACGTCGGCTTCGATTCGCTCTTCACCGCGAGATTACGGCTGTGGGAACTGCATCGCGTAGGCCCGGACGTCTCGGCCCGTCTCGCAGCGCGGGTGGTCTCCCGTGTGAATCTCGCCGATGCGGACGAGGTCCAAGAGCTGTTCGAAATCCTTGGCGGAATTGGTCACGAGAAGCTGCTCGTGAACCTCGATCCGGGGGCACACGTGCGCCTGCCGGATGAAACTGGCGCGTTCCGGCTTCTCGACCAGCTGCTCGACGCCGGATACACCGATCACGCGGTTCGTCTCGCCGACCGAATCCTCTCCCTGGGCCCTCCGGTCCGGAACCCGCAAGCGATGGGAACACTCCTCAAGGTACTGAACGTGTGCGGGCACGACCCCGAGGTCGCGGAGGCCCTGTCTTGGGAAGCCGCCAGACAAGTCGATCTGTCTACTCCCTATCCCCTCGTAGACCTCGTTGAAGGACTGTGGGACCAGGGCCGGGAGGAGGCCGCGTGTCTGCTGGCCGATCGGATCGTCGAAGCCGTGGATCCGAGCGACACTTACTCCGTCGCACAGCTCCTGTATGAGTTGCGCTGCCTCGGGGTTATATCGGCGCGCCGTCGGCTCGCGGAGCGGGCCGTACCCATGGCTGTCCTGGAGGACCCGGAGGCCGTCGGTTGGCTGCTGGAAGAGCTGCGGAACTGCGGGCTCGACGACTGCCTGGACGCATTCTTGGCCCGTGATCCCTCGGCAGAGGTCGTCATCGGCTCTGTCCAGAAGGTGGTCATGCTCCTGCGAACCCTGAAAAACCTCGACCGGGATGATCTGACCCGCTGTCTTGTCTTGAAAAGCCTGCTGAATATCGGACTTGACGACGCGGAGTACACGGCTCTCTTCTTCGACGTGCTCGCGCCCTTCGTCAGTCCGCCAGAACTGACCAGATTTGCATTGCGGGCTGTCGAGGAAGTCCCTCTCTCGTCCATCGCTGAGCTGGGCTTTCTGGCGCGCTCGCTGGAGGAGCACCACCAGTCGGAAGCGCTCGACCGGCTCGCCTGCCGCGCGATCGCAGCCGTGGATCCGGATGCAAGCACGTTCCTTGATCTTCTACGCATGCTCCGCGCGCGAAGCCTGGACGAGCACATCCACGCCATGATCGAGCGAGTCGCCGCACACCCGGGGCTCGCCGAAGCGGTGACATGCACGAAGTTGCTGAGCAACCTCCGCACGGCGGGGGAAACCGAGGCCGCCGACCGCCTTGGAGCCGCGGCTTCGCGGATGACCCCGGATAGCGCCGCCATAACGGAAAAGCCCCGGGTCGAGCCGGGCGGGCAACGACTGTACGGGTTGGAGACCGACGGCACCCCAGCCTGCCCCTGGACGTGGGAAAGCCTCGACCGCTTGGACCAGCGGCCCGACGCTTCTCTTCGCCGCTTCCCTGACCGGGTCGTCCCATGACTGCGCTGCCCGCGTGGTTGGGCCCGCCGCGCGCACAACCACGCAGTAGCGAATCTCGTGCTGCCGTCGTCCTCCCACTACCGGGCCGGCCGCGGTGTGGCGCTCGGCGCGCGCCACCGACGCCAGCAAGACCCGGAAGTCCCGCCGCACACCCTGGCGCCGCCAGCGCCCGCGACTGACCGCCACGTACCGCCCGATCTGGTACGCCTGTGGCACGTCTCCAAGCTGACTCACTCGCGCCCACCAGCACTCATGCCATTCTCGTCAGCCCACTGATCCCCGGATCCTGCTCGGCGATGATGATCCGCCTTCAGAAGGTGGGCCAATCTTGGGGACACCTCAGGTGGCGCTGTGGAAGAATCCTGCCATGTCGATCCAGGTACTGCCGGTCACCGCCAGCGACGTCGCTAAGATCCTTCGCCTCGAAGAGAGCCATTTCGCAGACCTGAAGGCCATCGAGATCTCCCCATCCAAGCTCACTAAGGCAATTTCAGCCTTTGCAAACGCCGATGGCGGAGAGCTCTACATTGGAATCGACGAGCTCGACAAGGCCAACAATATTCGAGCATGGCGCGGGTTTTCCGATACCGAGTCGGCGAATCCGCACATTCTAGTCTTCGACGGCCTTTTTCCGCTAGGCCAAGAATTCTCTTACGAATTCCTCCAAGCCCCGCAGGGGAACGCTGGCCTCGTGCTTCACGTATCCATCCAGAAGACCCGCCAGGTAATGAAGGCATCCGATGGGAAGGCGTACGTGCGGCGAGGGGCGCAGAGCATCCCATATACATCCGCAGAGCAACTCATTCGCCTGAGTCGCAACAAAGGAATCACCTCCTTTGAGACCGAGACGGTTGCGGCCCCACTCGATCTGATCACAAATTCTGAAGTAATAATCAGATTCATGCTTGATGTCGTCCCGAGCGCCGAACCGTCCGCCTGGCTCAGAAAGCAGCTTCTCACGCATGAGAACAAGCCGACTGTTGCCGCCTTGCTCCTCTTTGCCGACGAGCCTCAGGTCGCACTCCCCAAGCGCTCGGCAATCAAGCTGTACCGGCACAAGACAACTGACGAGCAGGGCGCCCGCGAGAATCTGGCCTTCGATCCAATTACGATCGAAGGCTGCCTGTATGATCAAATCCATGAGGCGGTAGAGCGAACCGTGGAGATCATCGAACAGGTTCGCATCCTGGGTCCGGACGGCCTGGAGTCAATCTCCTATCCGTTCGAAACCCTGCATGAGATTATCACGAACGCGGTTATTCACAGAGACTACGGAATCGCCGACGATGTCCACGTAAGGGTCTTCGACAATCGTGTGGAAGTCGAAAGTCCCGGGTCGCTTCCGGCCCACATCACCGTTCAAAACATTCTCTCCGAGCGCTTCTCGCGCAACGGAACCATCGTGCGCCTCATTAACAAATTCCCCAACCCGCCGAACAAGGATGTCGGGGAGGGGCTAAACACTGCCTTTGCGGCAATGAAGAAGCTGCAACTGAAGGACCCGGTCATCAAGCAGACCGACAACTCGGTGCTAGTTGAGATCCGACACCAGAAGCTCGGGACGCCGGAAGAGCTCATCATGGAATTGCTTGATACTCACGAAGAGATTACGAACAAGCAAGTCCGCGAGATCACTGGAATCGGATCCGAGAACAAGGTAAAGAGCATCTTTTTGAGGCTCGCAGGCGCCCATCAGATCGAGCGCGTCCCGGGCAAGGGCGGCGGGTCAGCCGCATGGCGAAAGTACACAGGAACTGGCGCAGCGGTTCAAGTATCGGATGAGAAGCCCGAGAATCCGGGCCCTCAAGCTCTGTTCTGAGCAATTGTGCTGAGGCGGAGCACCAGCTGGAGCCGCCCGTCACCAGCCACGGCCGGTAGTGGCCTGCACCCACACCTCTGCCGTCGGCCGCCGTGCGTGGCCGGCCGCCGCCGAAGCGGGGCGAAGACAGGAGCGCCAGCGAGCGGCAAGGCCGCGCGCTGGCGCGCTGTGCGCGCCCTTGGACCACCCGTAGAGAAGGCTTTTACGCATGGCTGTCTGCGGCAGCGGTGCCTGCCATTAGGAGTGGTTGCCGTTCGAGCCGCCCCGCGGGGGCGGCAACAACAGGTCACGCTCCGGGTGGCTTTCGCCGGTGACGTTGCCCTGGACACCGAGATCCTGGCGGGCGGCGTCGTGGAACTCGTTGATGGCGCCAAAGACGGCGCGGTTGCGGGTGCGCCACTCGTCAAGGGTGCCGTGGACCTTGCCGCCGGCCTGCCAGTCGACTTCGAGGGCTGCCGCGTTGAGCCGGTGCGCAGCCTCTACGACCTCGTCGCCGCCGAGGAGCATGATGCGCTCGAAGGCTCGGCCGCGCTGCCAGTTCGCCTCCGCCAGCTCCGTGGTGAGCTCGTGCTCGCCCTTGTTGCTCGCGTGGATGCCTTCCTTGTGTTCGTAGAGGTGGACGGCGAGGAAGACGCACGACCTGATCCTGTCGATGTAGCCCTCGTACGCGTGGAGCTTCTTTTCGTCCCACCGGGTCAGCAGCTCGTGTTGTTTCCGGCGCCGTTCCATCGCGTGGTTGGTGAGGTGCGTCGTCAGCGCACCCACGAGGACGGCTGCGATCGTCACAATCTGTTCGGCCGCGGCCAAGTCTCCCCCAAGACATGAAGTTCTCTTGATGTCTTGAGGATTCTAGGAGTTGGACGGGACGCGCCGCCCTGCTAACGGCTGACTTGCCGCATGTCTGTTGGTGCGCGCTGGGGCATGCAGGCTGAAACATTGGGGCGCTGGATCAGCTGGCGTGGGAGCATCCGGGACGGGTGCGTGACACTGTGACAGCTGTGACGACCGCGCCTGATGTTTCAGCCGGATCTGAGGCGGAGGCGGTCCCGCTGCGTGCGGAAGCCCGTGGACGCTCAGGGGGTGATGGGTACTTCGTAGACCAGTTCGCAGAGGCCCGCGGGGAGGACGATGTCGGCCGTCTCGACCGCGCGGCCGTCGTCGGCGACGTACGTGCGCCGGATGTGCGTGACGAGGGAGCCGCGCTGCACGCCGAGGAGCGAGGCCTCCTCGTCGGTCACGTGTCGGGGCTCCGGCTGTTCCGTGAAGTGGCTGACCGTGATGCCGATCTCTGCCATGCGGCCGACCACGCCGGCGCCGGCAAGCGGCCCGCCCTCGGGCAGGACGATGATCGTGCCTGTGGTGAGGGTGTAGGGCTCCCAACTGGTAGACAGCTGGATCGGCTTGCCGTCGGCGAAGTACTCGTAGGACGTGCGGACGCAGAGGTCGCCCTCGGCGATGCCGAGGCGGGCTGCGATGTCCGCCGGCGCCGGGACCTTGGCATCAGTGCGGCTCTCCCAGGTGCCCCGCCGGCCAAGGCTGGTCATGTCGGCCTGGAAGGGTGAACCTCCGCGGTCTTCGCGCGCTCGGGAGCGGACCAGTCGAAGTCGCTGGCGCGGCTCGGCGACGAACGTGCCTGAGCCCGCGCGGCCTTCCAAAGCGCCCTGGAGGATGAGGAGTTCCTGCGCGCGGCGCACGACGTTGTCGCCTACGCCGAGCTCGCGCGCGAGCTGAGCACGCGAGGGCAGACGGTCGCCCGGTGCCCATTCCCCGCTGGCGATGCGCTCTTGCAGGGCGTCTGCGATACGCAGGTACGGAGGTTGCTCACCCATATGGAAAATCTAGTCCACTAGGTCTAATCTAGTTAACTAGCTTCGCTCTGAGTGGCCAAGAAGCTACGGAGGGGTGTCCTGTGTTCTCGTGCGATCGGGCACGTGCTGACGGCATCACTGCTGGTCTCTTGGCCCTCGGGCTCGATCCGCAGATGAAGGATCACGGCAATCACGCCTGCATAGAGACGGAGGTGCCGGACTCGACAACGGCCGAGTCGTGGGGAGTTCTCCTGGCGTTGCTGGAGACAGCCGACCAGTTCGGACTTGTCAGCAGCGCCAGCCGCGGCCTGATCGCATGGGCCGCCGTCCGCATGGATGCGCCCGCGACGGACGATGCAGTCGCCGTCGCGGGGCAGTGCCATCAGCTGTATGGGAGCTGATCAGCGTGTTCGACCTTACCCGCCCCGCCCCGACGTGGACCAGGCGTCAGCTCGTTGCGTGTTCGAGCTGTCGTGCCCCGGCCCCGCTGCTGTACCGCAGCTCCACCGATGACAACCGGAGGTGGTGAGCGCGCCATGGCCGTCCGATACACACGCGTGGCCGAGGACCTCCGGCGCCGAATCGGCTCCGGGGCCCTCGCGGCCGGCAGCAAGCTGCCCTCGGAAAGTGAGCTTGCCGCGACCTACGAAGTCGGCTTGCCGACCCTGCGTCGGGCTCTGGACGAGCTCCAGTCCGAGGGGCTGATCGAGAAGTTCCATGGCAACGGGAACTTCGTTCGCCGTCCGGTCCAGCCCATAACTTACGCTGGCGGGCGCCACCCGCAGGACCCGCCAGCGGCTTGCCCGCCTGCGCTGCGGATCGAGGTCACCGTGACCGAGGTCAAGGCAGCGGGCGAGCTCCAGTCGTTGCTCCGGGTCCGCGCCAAGACTCCGGTGGTCGAGCGTGTCTACCTCAGCGAGCAGGCCGGTCGCCCGTGCAGTCTGGCGCGCGTTTACGTGCCGCGTGCGCTGGACGCTCCTCTCCCGGAAGCTCCGTGGTCGCCCTGGGGCGACGACGTTCGCGCGCATCTGCTCGCGCGCGGCATCCCGTGCGCGGCGACTGCCGAGCGCGTCACTGCGCGCTTTCCGAGCGCCGAGGAGGCCGATGCGCTTCGCATCGTTGCCCGGATTCCCGTCCTGGCGATCGAGCGCACGTCGATGGATAGCGCCGGCCGCGTGGTGATGGGCGTGTTGCTGGTGCTCCCCAGCGACCGAGCCGAGGCGGTCTTCTCGACCAGCGGGCCGGAGCTGACGGGGGTCGGGAAGTGACGAGGCCCATCGGAACGTCTCAGGCTTGGCTGGCTCGTCATCAGAAGTCCGCTGGTGCCGCCCGGAGCCTGCTGCGGGAGTTTCTGGCCAGCATCGATAGCGGCCAACGGTTCCTGGACATCGGCCAGTTGGTCCTATCTGAGCTGGTCAGCAATGCCGTGCAACACGCGCGGATGCCGGGTCGTCTGATCTTCGTCCGATTCGAGATGGAGCCCGGACTGCTGCGCATCGAGGTTCACGACGCCAGTCGGCGGATCCCGATGATGCGTACGACGGGCGATGAGGACGAGTCCGGCCGCGGGCTGCGGTTGGTTGACCAGCTCGCGAAGGAGTGGGGCGTGAGCCCCCGTGAGGGTGGTGTGGGCAAGGCGGTCTGGGCGTTGCTTGCCCCAGCGGACGAGGGGTGCGCTGTGAGCACTGACCAGACCGCGCAGCATCAGCAAGAGGCCGAGGAGAGTGCGCGGTGATCAGCATGAACGACGGAGAGACGAAGGCGTTCGGCCCGGTCGTGGCCTCGATCGACGGCATCATGCCCGAGGCGGAGTTCTTCAGGCTCCCCGACGCGCTTGCGGCGCTGCTCAGGGAGATCGAGCCGCTGACGGTGTGGGCATGGCACCGGGACTTCATTGAGTGCGGCCTCGGTCGGCCGGGTGCGGCGGAGTTCATCGCGGGTCAGGTGCGGCGCACGGGCAGCTGGACGCTGGCGCTCTACGTCGGCGATCTGTTGGAGCCTGCTGAGCCCCACATGATCAGGATCCGCCCGGCCTATACGGCGGCGCCGAAGTGAACGCGCAGGCCTCTGTCCGGCTCAGCGTACGCGGCTGACGGATTTCGAGCAGGGAGGGGAAGTGCAGCCGCTCCGGGCCGATCGTGCCCGAAGGCCGGCCAGGCCACCCCATCCCTGAGGCGCTGACTACGGCTGAGCCCGGACATCTCCAGGACGGAGAGGTGTCCGGGCTCTTGCCGTTCCGGCCGCGGGACGAAATGCTCAGGCCCCGGCGGGGTACTGCCACGCCAGCCCCGCAAGCAACTCCGCCCTGGCTTCGATGACCGCCATCCGGGCCTCGCGCTCGACGCTGTCGACGTGGGCGGCCTGGCTGGTCACCTGGCCGGGCCACTTGCGGTAGTGCAGGCCGACCTCCGCCGTGAACCAGCCGCGACTCACCGCGCTGAGCGCGAGGAGGAGCCCGGTGTCCTCGGAAGCGGGGAGGGCCATCCAGCCGCCGAGGGCAATCAGCAGGTCGCGGCGCATGCAGAGCGTCGCTGGGTGGACCTGGGCGCGGTAGTCGTGGGCCTTCCAGTGATCCAGGACGGCACCGTGCTCGATGGGGCCGGCGGGCGGGTCCTGGTCGAAGCCGACGAACGAGCCGTCTGGGAGCAGGTCAAGGACGCGGGAGGTCGTCCAGCCGATCTCGGGGTTCGAGGTGAGCGCGGCGATATCGCGGGCGAGGGCGCCGGGGGCCAGCATGTCGTCGGCGTCCAGCACCTTCACGTACTCGCCCTCGGCCCGCGCCAGCGCCATGGTCCGGGCCATGCCCGCACCGCCCGGTCGGCCCTGGCGGAAGCTGATCCGGACGTCGTCGGGGACGTAGGGGGCTACCTGGTCGCTCTTGCCGTCTTCCTGGATCAGCCAGAGCCAGTCCCAGCCCTCCGGCAGTTCCTGTTCGCAGAGTGACTTGTAGGCGTCCGGCAGGAACAGCGCGGACGGCGGGTGGACGGCAGTGACGATGATGATGCGCCGCTGCACGGCCCTCACCACCTTTCCAGTTGAGTGGTGAAGGTCAGCTCCGTGCGGTCGCCCGGGAGGGTGACGTCAGCGATGTCCACGACGCGCCCCTTGACGTCGAAGGATGTCTTTCGCAGGACCAGGACGGCAGTGCCGGGCGGCAACTCCAGTTCCTCGGTCTCCTCGGCCGTCGGTGGCCGCGCGGTGACGCGTTCGACGATCCGGTCGACCTCGATGCCGACCGTGTGGAGCTGGTTCTGCGTCCCGCCGGGCCAGGGCTCCTTCGTGGCGTCCAGAAGGTCGGGGTTGCCCGCGATCATGTCGTGGACCAGGTACGAACGGGTGAGATTGAAGGGGGCCGTCTCCGTGCGGTAGCGCGTATGGAAGATGCGCTCCAGCAGAGTCGTTCCTTCTGTCACTCCGAAGGTGGCCGCCCACTCGGCGTCCGCGGGGATCTGCTGGTACTCCGCAGTGAAGACCAGGTCGTCCAGCTCCAGACCGGTGTCGCGCTCGGTCGCGCCAGTCTGCTGACGCTCCGTCAGCGAGCGGCGCGCGCGGTCCTTCTCCCACTGGTGCCGGTCGTTGCTGCGCTGTACGAGCTTGCGCGCCTTGCGGACGAAGGTGCCGCGACCGTGCTGCTTCTCGATCAGCCCTTCGGCCTGGAGGAGCGCCAGGGCCTGGCGGACGGTCGGGAGGCTCTTGCCGTACTGCCCGACGAGGCTCGTTTCCGCCGGCAGCCGGTCCCCGGGCTTCAGTTCGCCTGCCCGGATGAGCTGGCGAAGGTCGTCCGCGATGCGCTCATACGCCTTCGCCATGGTGATCACCGTCCTGGTCGTCTGCGGAAACCAGCATACGAGTCCTCAAGAGGACTTGACGAGTTGGGGTGGCGTAGCTCATAGTCATGGCAACTCCTAAAGAGGACCTGAGGACAGGATCTCTTTAGGAGTTGCGGGCGGCTGGGCATGGCCAGATCCGCTTTCGATCCCGAGGGGGGCCAAATGCAACTCGCAATCGGTGACGTCGTCCGCGACCGGAGCGACATGGCGCTGGGCACGGTGGCCGGTGCCGCCGACCAGGCTGACGGCAGCGTCGTGGTGATCCAGCTCTCTGGCGGGGAGCTGCGCCAGGTCCGGCGGTACGACCTGGAGCTGGTGGGCCGCCGGCCCGAGTCGAAGACGGCCGGCGGGAGTGTGGCGTCGTGGGGCGTCCACGGTCTCGCCTTCACTGCGGCGACGCTTGGCGGTGGCGCCGAGCTGGCTTCTGGTGGCGGCTGGCTGCTGGCCTTCCTGGTCGGCCTCGGCTCTTCCTCTGCCGTCATGGCGGCCGTTCAGGCCGTGCAGCGGATGGCCGCCCCGCGGCGCATCCACGTCTGAGTAATCCGTTGCCAGCGGCGGCGGTCGACGGACCAAGGAAGCCCGCTGTCCTGGCTCTCTCCATCCCTTCCAGGAGCAGGAGAAGCATGCGCACTTCGTTACACGATCGACAGTCCGGCGAGGCCGAGGAGTTCGAAGAGCAGGTCGGTCGACTGTCAGAAGACGAGCAACTCCCGGAGTTTCTCCATGAGTTGTTCGTCGGCCGGGCGGGCGAGTCCGACGCTGAGCGCGCTGTTCGCGTGGACGCTGCCCAGGGCATCCTGGCGGACCTCCGCGAGGACGCGCCTGAGCTGGTCGCGTACGTCGCGGAGCTGCTGCTGGACGCCGCCACGTTCGTGACACGCTGCGCCGACTGCCGGTCGTTCCGGCCGGGAACGGCCGCATGAGCCGGCCGACCGTCTACAGTTCGCGGGCCGCACGGCAGTTGGACGCGGTCGCCGTGGAGCTCGCGCGGGCACAGGCCGGGCGGGACCGCGCCGAGGCCGATGCCGTGGCACTGAGCGCGCGCATGGCCGCCGAGCGGGAGCGCCAGGAGGCGTTGGCCGAGTTGCGGGCGGCCGCGGAGGCCGAGCGCGAGCGGCGCAGGGCGCGGCGGCGCTCCGAGCGGACACGAAGGTGGGCCGACCGCCGCGAAGCTCTGACCGGCCGCGCGGCGCTGCTGGCCACTCTGGCGGTGATCGCACTGTTCGTGGTGGTGGCGCTGCCGGCGCAGATCAGCTTTCTCGCTCAGCGCTGGCCGCTGCCGATGGCGCTGGCCGGCGGGAGCGCACTGGAGTCCCTGACATGGGTCTTCGCACTGCAAGGCCGGGTGCGGGACGCGCGCGGCCTGTCCGCGGCGGTACACCACGCGGGCATCTGGGTCGCGGCCCTGGCCGCCGCGGGCGTCAATCTCACCCACGGCGCGCAGATGTGGGGGATCGGCTTCGCGGTCGTGGCCGCGTGCGGTTCGCTCGCAGCACCGATCACCTGGCACATGTACTTGCACTCGCAGCGGGAGGGCGTCAGCGACCCGCGCCAGGCACGGCGCGACCGCCGGCGAAGGCGCCATCACCGCAAGGTGGCGCAGACCGCGAGGTGGCTGGCCAGCGCGCTGCCTTCGGAGCTGGCGTCGGACGAGTTGTGGGCGCTGGCCTGGCGAGCGGTGCACGGTGCCGAGCCGGGGGTTACCGCGGACCTGCTCGACGCGCACGCCAAGGCGTCAGCGGCGGTGGCGAAGTACCTGTGCCCGGGGGATCGGGCCGACGTGGACCTGCTCGCCCAGCCTGCCGCCGGTCGGCCTGCGCTGTGGACGACCGATCCGCGGGCCGCCGTGGAAGCCGGCTTCGCCGCTGCCCGCCCGGTCGCCGCACTCCTGCGGGCCGACGCCAACGGCTCGGCACTGGCAGTGCCGCCAGCGGGGCGTACAACCCCGTACAGCCAGCTCAGGGGCCGTACAAGCGCAAAGCGCACGCCCCGTACAACCTCCGTGCCGGCCGTACCGGCCGCACCGGACGACGCCGCGATGGAGGCGAAGCGTCGTGCGGCACGGGCCTCGATCCGGCGCACACTCGCCGACGGCCGCGTTCCCTCGCCGACCGAGATCGGGCGGACACACGGCATGTCCCCCGAGTGGGGTGCCAAGCAGATCCGGACCGTCCGGACGGAACGGCAGCCCGCCCCCGTCGGCGCGACCGACAAGTGACCGAGTCATCCCCAACCTGAATGGACTGTGCGATGAACCTCATCGTGACGTACGTGCACGCCTCTCCCGAGATCACGGTCACCGGGAAGCGACAGGCCGACGGTTGCCCCGTTCTGAGGCTGGCGACCGTGACGGGCGAGGTCGACATCTTCGGCCCGAGCCCGAAGTTTGACGGTCCCGCCGCGCACCTCGCGTTCGCGGAGGCGCTGGCCAGCGCGGCGCAAACGTTCCTGGAGCTGGCCCGGGACTACGCCGCCGGGGCACAGCCGTGGCAGCTGGACGGGCCAGGCGGGGCCGAGCCGGAGAACGTTCCGGACGTCGTCGCCGAAGCCGACACGGCGCGCTCGCTCTGAGACGCCGACAAACTCCCGGGACACGCCCCGCCTGGCAGCACAGCGCGTCCCGGTCCCCTTCGCCACCGACATGAGGAAGGATCCACAGTGAACCACGACGACGACAACGACGCGCGCGAGTTGTTCGCGCGCCTCGAAGCCGAGTTGAACGCCGACCGCGATGGCAGCCCGGCCGGCCTCGGCCAGGGCGGGCCCCAGCGTGAGCGGCACGGCACCGAACCTGCCCCGGCCGTCAACCAGGGCAACCCGGAGACGGACTCGGTGTACGAGGACGCACCCGCCGCGCCGGTCGACAAGCCGGCGCCTGCCGGTCCCGGGTGGCTGGAGCGCGTCCAGGCGGAGAAGCGCCGACCGGTGGTCCCGGCCTGGCTCCGGAGCAAAACCGAGTTTCAGGCAGCGGCTCGCTGGACGGTGGGCCACTACGCCCACACGATCGGCTTCCACGCGGCCCGCCTGCCGGCCTACGCGGGCAAGCTCGCGGTGCGCTCGCCCCGCGGTGCGTCCCGCGCGATGCG
Source organism: Kitasatospora sp. NPDC048296 (assembly GCF_043201815.1). Taxonomy (NCBI): domain Bacteria; kingdom Bacillati; phylum Actinomycetota; class Actinomycetes; order Kitasatosporales; family Streptomycetaceae; genus Kitasatospora; species Kitasatospora sp. NPDC048296. The sequence continues at coordinate 66,218 of NZ_JBICZB010000036.1, read as the reverse complement.
GGAGTTCCGTCGGTGGACGCGCGACCTCGAAGGCGAGCCGATCCGCGCGTACGCCGTCGCCACCGAGGACGCCGAGCTGTACCTGAAGCTGACCCGTCAACGTGACCGGCGGGTTGCCGCGCGCGGCTGGCTCATAGTCCTGTACGCCCTGACCGTCGCTGCGTTCGTCCCGCTGCTGGTGCTGAGCACTCCCGGTTGGATCCAACTGGCACTCGTCGCCGCCGTTGTGCTCGGCCTCGGTGCAGCAGGGGCACCGGCCGATCAGCCGCTGATCGCCCGAGCGGTGGTTGCGGCGACGGTACAGCGACTGACCTCTGAGATGGTGGAACGGGCGCTGTCCGTGCTGGCCATCAGCGGTATGACCCAGTACCTCTCCAAGGGTGGCCGCGTGGACTTCACGGCTCCGATCACCCGCGACGGGCCTGGTTGGCGCGCCGACGTCCAGCTCCCGCCCGGAGTCACGGTCGGCGAGGTGATGGAGAAGCGCGACAAGCTGGCCTCCGGTCTGCGCCGGCCGCTGGGCTGTGTGTGGCCGGAGCCGATGGCGGGCGAGCACCCGGGCATGATGGCGCTCTGGGTCGGCGACCAGGACATGAACAAGACGCGCCAGCCGGAGTGGCCGCTGCTCAAGGCCGGGACCGTGGACCTGTTCAAGGCGGTTGGCTTCGCCACCGACCAGCGCGGACGCTGGGTCGACGTCACCCTGATGTACGTCGCGGGCGTCATCGGCGCCATCCCGCGCATGGGCAAGACCTTCCTGCTACGCCTGCTCCTGCTGATCGCGGCCCTGGACCCGCGCGCCGAGCTGCACACCTACGACCTCAAGGGCACCGGCGACCTGGACCCGGTCGGGGAGAAGGTCTCGCACCGCCACCGGGCCGGCGAGGACGACGAGGACATCAAGTACGCCCTGGAGGACATGCGCGCGATCCGCGAGGAACTGCGCCGCCGCGCCAAGGTGATCCGCTCCCTTCCGCGAGACATCTGCCCCGAGTCCAAGGTCACCAGCGAACTGGCCGACAAGAAGTCGCTGGGGCTGCACCCGATCGTCATCGGCGTGGACGAGTGCCAGAAGTGGTTTGAACACCAGCTCTACGGGCGTGAGTTGGAGGAGATCTGCACGGACCTCGTCAAGCGCGGCCCGGCGACCGGCATCGTTCTCCTGCTCGCCACACAGCGCCCGGACGCCAAGTCGCTGCCGACCGGCATCAGCGCCAACGCCTCCGTCCGGCTGTGCCTCAAGGTCATGGGCCAGCTGGAGAACGACATGGTCCTGGGCACCAGCTCCTACCGCAACGGCATCCGGGCCACCACGTTCGCCTGGGCCGACAAGGGCATCGCCTACTTCGTCGGTGAAGGCGCGGACGCCCGGATCGTGCGGGCCGTCAACATCGACGCCCCCACGGCCGAAGCCGTCGCCACCCGTGCCCGGGCGGTGCGCGAGCGGGCCGGCCTGCTCACCGGATACGCCGTCGGCAAGGACAGCACGCCGGCCGACGGGCCGTCCTACGACCTGCTGGCGGACATCCTCGCCGTCGTCCCGGCAGTCGAGGCGAAGGTGTGGTCGGAGACCGTCGTCGCCCGGCTCGCGGAGCTCCGCTCGGCGGTCTACGCCGGGTGGGCGCCCGACCAGCTGACCGCCGCCCTCAAACCGCACGGCATCAGCACCGGCCAGGTCTGGGGCACCGCCGAGGACGGTAAGGGCGCCAACCGGCGCGGCATCACCCGCGCTCACATCGTCGCCGCTGCTACGAAGCGTGATCAGAAGCGCGATGCGGCCTGACCGCCGTCGGCGCTAGGTCTAGCACCGGCACCCGCTAGACCTAGCGCCCCCGCTAGCACGCTCAAACCGCCCTGAACAGGGATCTATCGCCTAGCGCCCCGTATCTCGGGGCGCCCGTAAACACCAGGGAGGATGCATGTCCAGCGCCCTGCTGACCGCTAGCCCCGTCCTGCTGTGCATCACGCTGGGTTACGCACTGCTCTGTGTGGCCAGCCCGTTCGGCGACTGCCGTAAGTGCCGCGGCTTCGGCTTTCACCTCAAGTACGACCGCCGCGGCCGGCCGTGCCGCGGGAAGCACTGCCGCCGCTGCGACGGCATCGGCAAGCGCATCCGCGTCGGACGCCACCTCTACAACCTCGCGCGCCGTCTGTGGGCCGGCGCCCGCTGACGTCCTCACGAAGGGAGTCCGGCCATGGCCGTCACCGTCTCCACCGCTCTGATCTTCTTCGTCATCACCGTGGTTCTTGTCTGGGCCAAGCGAGTCAGCACCCTCGCCGCCGCTGCGGTCTGGCTCTCGGGTTTCACCGCCGCCGCGACTGTGGTGGCAAGCCCCATCCACGCCCTGCTCACCGCGCTCACCACGGCCGGCCGCTGAGCCACCAGTCGACGCCCGACTGACCGGCGGCAAGGCCGGTTGTTGATGCGTCAGCCATGCCCGGGGCAGCGGACGACGGATCAGGAAGCCCACTGCCCCGGCCTCCATCCCATCCAGGAATAAGAGGTGCTCCAAGCATGCACCACTCCACCCCCTGCCCACTGTTGCGGGCCGCATTCAAAGCCATCAAACGACGGCCGGCGGTCTGGATCCGCGAGCTCCTCGTGCCGACGGCCCGCACCCCGCCCTGCCCCGGGTGCAGGCCGCCCCGCTCCGCCCGAAAGGAGCCCCGTTGAGCACCGAGTACGCCCCGAACGTGATCCCGTTCCGGCCCGAGCCCGCCGAGGTCAAGGGCGCTGAGCAGGCCGTCATCGGCTCCGCCCTGCTCGACCCTGCGCAGATCCCGGCGCTGGCCGCCCAGCTCGGCGACCCGAGCGCGTTCTACCACCCCGCGCACGAGACGATCTGGCGCACCATCGTCCGCATGGCCAGCGGAGAGCGGCCGGTCGACCCACTGCTGCTGACCGGAGTCCTGCGCGCCCAGGGCGACCTGGGCCGCATTGGCGGGCCCGGCTACCTGCACACCTGCATCGAGGCCACCCCCACCGCCGCCAACGGCGACTACTACGCCGAGATCGTGCGCATCGCAGCCGAACGCCGCCGGATCGGCACCAACACCAGCCGCCTGGCCCACATGGCCGGCGACGACCAGGCTGACCTGGAGACCGTCCGCACCGCCGCCCTGTCCGTACTCGCGGACCTCGCCGCGGGTGACACCTGGCTCGATCCCGTCCCGCTCGGCTCCCACACCGGCCTGCCGACCTTCCCCGTCCAGGCCCTGCCCGGATGGGTCGGCGCCTACGTCGAGGCAGTCGCCGAATTCACCCAGACCCCGCCCGATGCCGCCGCCACCATGGCGCTGGCCGCTCTGTCGACCGCCGCCGGCGGGCGCGTGGGCGTGGAGATCCGGCCCGGCTGGCGCGAGCAGTCCAACCTCTACCTGACCTGCGCAATGCCCCCGGCCAGCCGCAAGTCCGACGTGTTCGCGTTCACGATGGGCCCGGTCTACAAAGTCGAGGCGGAGCTCCAGGCCGGCGCCAGGGCGGCGATCATCGAGGCCGAGACCGCCAAGGACGCCGCACTGGCCGAGGTCGAGGCCCTGATGGCCAAGGCCCGCAAGAACCCCGACCTCGACCGCACCCAGCTTGTCTCGGAGGTCTCCGCCGCGAAAATGCTCGCCGAGGAGATCACCGTCCCGCCGAGCCCGCGTCTGACGCTGTCCGGGGACATCACCCCGGAGGCCGTCAACAGCCAGCTCTCCATGCACCGCTGCCTCGCCGCGCTCTCCCCCGAGGGTGACCTGTTCGACAGCATCGTCGGCCGCTACTCCAGCAAGCCGAACCTTGGCGTGTTCCTCCAGGCCCACAAGGGCGAGCGCCTCCAGGCCGAGCGCACCACCCGCGCACAGCCCACGGTCGACAAGCCCGCCCTGACCATCGGCGTCACCCCGCAGCCCGCCGTCCTGCAGGAACTCGGCGCCGCCCCCGGCGCCCGCGACCGCGGCCTGCTCGCCCGCTTCCTCTACTCCCTCCCGCCCTCCAACCTCGGCTACCGCAAGATCCGTACCACCCCGATCCCCGCCGCCGCGGCGAACGCCTATGACCGCAACCTCACCCGCCTGCTCCGCGCCATGACCGACCTCGCCGAACCGGTCACCGTCGCCATGAACCAGGCCGCCGACCTCGCCGTCGAGAAGCTCCAGGAGCGCGTCGAGGTCCAACTCCGCCCCGACCAGCCGCTCGCCCACATCAAGGACTGGGCTGGCAAGCTCGTCGGCCACATCGCCCGCATCGCCGTCCTTCTCCACCTCGCCGACCACATCACCCCCGACCAGGACCAGGGCGCCTGGCGCGCCGATCTGGAGGCCGCCACCGTCGAGCGTGCCGCCCAGATCGCCGACTACTACACCGCCCACACCCTCGCCGTCTTCGACCTCATCGCTGCCGACCCCGCCACCGAGGACGCCCACGCCATCCTCCAGTGGCTCCAGCGCCCCAAGCAGGACGGCACCCACCGCACCCACATCAAGGCCCACGACGCCGTCGCCAGCAGCCGCCGATTCAAGAAGGTCGCCGACGTCGAACCCGCCCTCACCCTCCTCGAACAGCACGGCTACCTCCGCACCGACCAGCCCCCCACGGACGGCCGCCGAGGCCGCCAGCCCGCCGTGACGTTCCGTGTCCACCCCTCCCTCGCCACCCCCGTGGACACGACGGAAGCCCCGTAACCGTCAGGGATGTCAGGGAAAATCCCTGACCAGCCAAAACAGGTCCTGACCGCCCGTCATGGAACGTCAGGGATGTCAGGGAAAAGGCGAATTCCCCTGACATCCCTGACAATCCCTGACGCCCCGCCAGGAGCCAAAGTCGCAGGTCAGTGATTTTCCCTGACATCCCTGACACTTTCCGGCCCCCAGGCCCGCCCACACAGGGGCGCCATAACGCTCCGCAGTCACGACCGTGCTCCTTCGCGTTCCCGTCCTGCCGACGTCGCACCAGGAGAGAACCCATGGCCATCGCCATCCCCGAAGTCCTGACCGTCCCGGAAGTCATGGCCGCCCTCCGTATGAGCCGCAGCAAGGTCTACGACCTCATCCGCTCCAAGACGCTCGTCAGCTTCACCGAAGGCCGCTGCCGGCGCGTCGCCGTCGACAGCCTGGCCGACTACATCCACAACAAAACTGAGGAGAACCGTCCCTGATGGCCCGAAAGAACCCGAACGGCGCCGGCAGCATCTGGCAGCGCAAAGACGGCCGATACGAGGGGCGCGTGTACGTCCCGCAGCCCGACGGCACCCGCAAGCGCAAGACCGTCTACGGCGACACCTGGGAGGAGTGCGACACCAAGCGCCAGGACTTGGTGAAGCGCGCCCGGGACGGCGTGCCCACCCCGACTCGCTCGCAGAAGCTCTCCGAGTGGCTCCCCTACTGGCTGGAGGAGTTCATCCGGCCCCAGCGCAAGAAGACCACGTACGCCAAGTACGAGACCCACGTCAGGCGCTACTTGATCCCGAACATCGGGACCAAGCGCCTGGAGTCCCTGAGCGTCCCCGACGTGCGCCGTCTCGTCGGCACCGTGGCGCGGGAGGCTTCCGCCGCCACGGCGAAGGAGTCTCACCGCGTCCTCCGTACGGCCCTCACGGCCGCATGCCGTGAGGAATTGATCAGCCGGAACGTGGCCACCCTGGTCCCGGCCCCGCGCGTGGAGGTGCGCGAGATGAAGACGTGGACGCTGGACGAAACGGTCACCTTCCTGGAGGCCGCGCGCCCGGACCCGCTGTACACCGCGTTCGTGCTGGCCATCACGCTGGGCCTGCGGCGCGGCGAGATCCTGGGCCTGCGTTGGAGCGACATCGACCTGGACGGCCGCAAGCTCACCGTTCGGACCCAGCTCCAGCGCGTGCAGAAAGAGCTGTACGCCGACAGCACGAAGAACCGCCGGACGCGGGCGATCCCGCTGCCGGCGATGTGCATCGCCCCCCTGCGCTGGCGGCGGTTCCAGCAGACGAAGCAGCGGGAGAACGCCGGCCAGGAGTGGGAGGACACCGGGTACGTGTTCACCACCCGGACCGGCCGTCCGATCGAGCCCCGGAACCTCAGCCGGTCCTTCGAGCGGATCGGCGCCGACGCCGGTCTGCCGCGCATCCGCCTCCACGACACCCGGCACGGCTGCGCGACCATCCTGTTCGCCGCCGGCGTCGCCCCGCGGGTGGTGATGGAGATCCTGGGGCACTCCCAGATCGCCGTGACCATGAACGTCTACACGCACGTCTCGGAGGAGACCCGGCGCGAGGCCCTTGGGCACATGGACCGCTTGCTCAAGAGGCGCCGCAAGACCGACTGACATCAGCGGTTGCCGTCAATCACTGCAGTCAAAAGGCCCGCAGCATGATCGCTGCGGGCCTTTTGCGCTGGTGGGCGCGGACGGTTTCGAACCGCCGACATCTGCTTTGTAAGAGCAGCGCTCTACCACTGAGCTACGCGCCCCCGTTCGTGGCCCGACGGGCGCACGACGAGTGCCTAGGTTACCTGGTCCCGGGAGGTGGTGGTGGCGCGGGCGGTCGGTGGGGTGGCGGGGCAGGCGTACCGGCGGGCCCGGGGAGCGGGGGAGGGCACGGGACCGGGGTGCCCTCGTGAGGGTGGTATCGGGGAGAATGGGCGCGATCAGCGGGTAGTCGGAGCAGGGAGCGCGCAGTGGCGGTGGCCGGCGGGAGCGGGCGGCGGGGGCGGCGTCGGGTGGCGGGGTCCGTCGGGGATGCGCTGGTGCTGCCGGTGGTGCTGGCCGGGGCGTTGGGGGCGGTCGCGCTGGCGTCGGCCGGAAATGGCGGCTGGTGGGGTCGGCGTGGCGTCGGGGAGGGTGTGCGGGCGGAGGCCAAGGAGGCCCGGGCCGCGGCGCAGGAGGCGTTCTACGAGCTGGACGAGACCCAGCGCGAGGTGAAGCTCGCGGTGGAGACCGTGCGCGCCGCCGAGGACGACGCGACGGCGCAGCGCGCGCTGGCCGAGCTGCCGGCGATCTCCGGCCGGGTCGAGCAGGTCACCGTGAACTATCTGGCTGCCCTGGACGCCCACGACCTCGACAGCGAGGCGCTGGACGCCGGTTCGGCCGCCCAGGCCCGGCGCCTGTTGGAGGACGTGAAGGGCCAGCTGGGCTCGGCCCGCGCCGAGCTGAACGACTTCCTGCGCCGTCTGCAGCCGACCCTCCGGCACGCCGAGCAGCAGCTGATGCGGGTCGCCCCGGCCGTCGAGCAGGCCAAGCGCGCGCTGCTGCAGGCCACCACCACGCTGGACGAGGTGCGCGGCGCCGGCCTGCGGGCGGACGAGCCGGCGGCCCGGCTGGCCGAGTTGGCCCCGGAGCTGGCTCGGCTGAACGAGGGCCCGGCACGGCACGGCGTGGCCGCCACGCTGGGCCGCGCCGACGACGTGCGCCGGCGCGCCGAGGCGATCACCGCGGATGCCGCGCAGCTGCCGGAGCGGGCCCGGGAGCTCGACCGGCGGGTGTCGAGCCTGCGGACCCGGATCCAGGCGCTGGAGACCAAGGCCGCGACGGTGGAGCCCGCGCTGAGCGAGTTGCGCCGCCGGTTCAGCACGGCCTGCTGGCAGGACCTCCAGCGAGTGCCCGAGCAGGTCGCGGAGACCGGCCGCGCCGCCGAGCGCAAGCTCGCCGAGGCCGCCCGGGCCCGGGACGAGCAGCACTGGGCGGACGCCACGGCCGCGATCGGTACGGTCCGCGCGCTGCTGGAGACCGCCGACGGCTCGGTGCTCGCCGTGAACGAGCGGCTGCGCCAGCTGAACGAGGTGCAGCACGACCCCAACCGGGAGATCGAGCGGGCCCGTTTCGCCGTCCGGGACGCGCAGCGCCTGGCGATGGCGGGCCGCAGCGCGCCGGACCCGCGGCACGCGGCCCCGCTGGACCAGGCGGTGGCCCGGCTGGACCGGGCGGTGGCGACCCTCCGGGCGGCCGGCCGGCACCCGGACTACTGGCACTTCCTGACCGAGCTGGCGGCGGTCCGGGAGACGGCGGCGCAGGTGATCGGCATGATCCGCGGCGATCTCGGCCATCGATAGCACCGATGACACCAAGACATCGATAACACCGATGACCGGTCCACCGACCACACCGCCCGTCGGTACCCTGCCGTTATGCCACGCTATGACTTCCGCTGCCGCTCCTGCGGCGCCACCTTCGAGCTCAGCCGCCCGATGGCGCAGGCCAACGACCCCGCCGTCTGCCCTGAGGGCCACCAGGACACGGTGAAGCTGCTGTCCACCGTCGCCGTGACCGGCGCCGCCGGTGCCGCCGGAGCCGCGCCGCAACCGGCCTCCGGGGGCGGCTGCTGCGGCGGTGGCTGCTGCGGTTAGTCCGTAAGCGGCCGGACGGCGGCGGCCAGGAACCGACGGACGATCTCCTCCCCCGCCGCCACCCCCACCTCCGACAGGGCGGTGACGCCGGGGGCCGTCCAGCCGCTGTCGGCCAGTTCGCCGTGCCCGGGCCGCCAGGCGGCGTCGGCGGCGAGCAGCAGGTCGGCGTCCAGCAGCGAGTCCCCGGCCGCGAGCACGGTGCCCGCCCCGCCGCGCCGGACGACCTCGGCGAGCGCGGCGCTCTTGCCGAGCGGCTCCGGCACGGCGTACACCTTCCGTCCCTGCAGCGAGACCCGCCAGCCGCGTTCGGCGCACCAGCCGGCCAGCTCGGCCAGCCAGCCGTCCGGGAGCCGGTCGCGCTCGATCACCAGGTAGGCGAACGACTCGTCGGCGACGCGCCGTTTGCGCGTCCACTCCGGGTCGGCGCACAGCGCGAGCCGCCGGACCACCTCCTCCAGCGGCGCCGAGCCGGCCGCGATCCGGGCGGTGATCTCGCGGCGCCAGTCCTGGTCCGGCTCGCCGTCCACCAGCAGCTGTCCGCCGTTCGCGCAGATCGCGTAAGTCGGCGTCGGGCCGGGCAGGTTGACCCGCCGGTACTGCTCGACGGTCCTCGTCGTCGCGGGGACGAACGCGGCCTCGCGCCCCAGCTCGACCAACAGCGAAGCCGCCCGCTCGGTCAGGAAGGACAGCGGCCGCCCGTCCAGCACCTCGACGCAGAGCAGCCGTGGCGCCCGCCGGTCGGGGACGTCCAGGGCCAGGGCCCGCTCGGAGTAGATGAGCGTACGGTCCAGGTCGCTGGCGACCACCACGTCAGCCGTAGCCGCCCCGCCCATCAGGACTCCTTCCCCGTCACAGCCCGACCCGTCACAGCCCGACCCTCCACAGCCCGACCCTCCACAGCCCGACCCGTCACGGCCCGACCGGTCGCCCCGGTCGCGCCCCGACTGTAGCGGGGGTGGATCAGGCCGACACAGGTGTACGGCAGTCCGTCCACCTCCTCGACCACGACGCCGCGTTGGGCCGCGAGCAGCCGCACGTGGTTGAGGTCGGCACCGGCGCCGCGCCGGGCCAGCACCCGCCAGGGGACCCGGCGCAGCAGCACCCGGGTGGTCTCGCCGACGCCGGGCTTCACCAGGTTGACGTCGTCGATCCCGTACTCGGCGCTGATCCGTTCCACTGCGGCCCAGCCGGCCCAGTCGGGCGTACGGTCCGGGTCGGCGGCCAGCCGCTCGGCCTCCCCGACGGCGGCGGCGGTAACCGAGGCGAAGCACCCGGCCACGGTGTCCAGGAAGGCGGCCGAGACATCGCCTCCGGCCAGCTCGGCGTAGTGCTTGGCCCCGTGGAAGTCCTCCGGCCCGATCAGCCCGGCTCGCAGCACGGTGCGCGAAACCAGCCCGGACACCGTGGAGTTGAGGCAGGCGGACGGGATCAGGAAGTCGTCCCGGGTGCCGTACGTCCGGACGCAGCGGCCCGGGTCGGCGAGCACCGCGAGGTCGGGGTCGAAGCCGGTGCCGGCCAGCGCGTCGGCGAGTTCGCGGGTGATCGCGCCCTTGCCGGTCCAGCCGTCCACGAAGACCACGTCCGCCGCCCGGTGGTGGGCGGCGAGGTAGCGCAGGGCGACCGGGTCGACGCCCCGGCCGCGGACGATCGACACCGCGTAGTGCGGGACGTCGAGGCCGTGGGCGAAGGCCAGCCAGCGGCGGATCAGGATGCCGACCGGTGTCCCGGCCCGGGCCAGCGAGGCGAGCACCAGTCCGGGCCCGCGCTCGCGCAGCAGCGTCTCGGCGACGGTGCCGACGGCGAGCGCGATCCGGTCGGCGGAGCCGCGCAGCGCCTCGTGGAACAGCTCCTGGTACTCGGGGCTGGGCCGGTACTCGACCGGCAGCGACTCGGCGTAGTGGGCGCCGCCGTTCTGAACGGCCTCCTCGCGCTCCTCGGTGGGGGCTTCGAGCGGGACGTCGGAGAGGTCCTTGAGCAGCCAGGCCACCTCCTCGGGGCGGTACGAGGAGAACTCCGGCCCGTACAGCGGGATGGGGAGCGCCGGCCGGTGCGAGGGCAGCACCGCGAGCACCACCCGGTCGGTGACCTGCCGCAGTTGGCGCAGCAGCGCGCGCTCGCCCTGGTGCAGGGCCGGGGTGTCGGCGACGTCGTCCACCACCAGCACCACGGCGTCGAAGCGGCGGGCCCGGTCCGTGCCGGGGGCGACGTTGTAGACGTAGCGTTCGCGCGAGGCCTCGTCCCGCGGGTCGTCGTGGGCGGGGAAGGCCAGCCGGGTGCGGATGGCATAGCCGGGGTCGTCGACGGCGAGGACGGGCGAGCGGGTGGTGGTGGAGTAGCGGACGCGGTCACCGCCGAGCCGCTGGGCGAGCGCCTCGGCCAGCCGCAGTGGGGCGTACATCAGCTCCTCGAAGCCGAGTACCAGCACCCGCTCCGCCGTAGCGGGCACGGCCTGCGCCAACTGCCCGGCCAGCGAGGGCAGTACGGTGTCGAGCCGCTCGCGGTCGCGGGCGGTGAAGCCGTGCCGGCCGCCGTCCGGGAGCCCGGCGGGCCAGTCCAGTCGGACCCGGACCAGCGGGGCGGGGGTGACCGCCGCGGGCACGACGGCCGGGGGCACCGAAGCGATCAGCTTCTCGGCCCGCTCGACGATGTCCCCGGGCAGGTCGACGCCGCCGCTCGCGGTGGCCACCACGTCCAGCCGGACGCCGAGTCGGGCGGCGGCCCCGGCGAGCCGGGCCCGGTCGTCGGTCGAGCGCAGGTCGACCAGGGCGACGACGACGTAGTGGCCGCGCGGGTGGCGGGCGTGCAGTTCGCGGATGGTGTTGAGGACCGTCCGGCCGGTCGAGAGCTCGTCGTCCACCAGCACCAACGGGCCGTCCCCGGCGAGGAGTCCGGGGTCGCTGGGGAGCAGCAGGTGGGCGGTGGCGTGCGAGTGCTCCTCCTCGAAGCCGCCGAGCGGGGCGATCCCGGGGACGGGCCGGCGAGTGGAGTGCAGGTACGGGGCGTCGAGGCCGTCGGCGACGCTGTGGCCGAGGCCGGTGGCGGTCTCCGCGTAGCCGAGCACGACGGCCCGCGCGGCCGCCTCGGCGCCGAGCAGGTCCGCTACCCGACGGCCGAGTTCGAGCCCGGCGCCGTGCACCACGGCGGGCCGCTGGGGGACGTGCTTGCCGAGCACGCTGGAGACCAGCAGGTGGGCGCGCCGGGGGTTGCCGGACCGCAGGGCCAGACCGACGAGTTCGGGCAGGCGCTCCGATCCGTTCAGCGCTATCCCGGCCCGGTCGGCGACCCAGCGCCCGGTCCACGTCTGTTCTGCTGTGGTCACTGCCGGTCCCACCTTCAATGGTGCTTGTCGGATCATGTACTCAGGTAGCGGTCAGTCGCAGGGGGCAAACGGTCAGCCGCACTGGCAGGCGGCCAGCCGCACGGACAAGCGGCCAACCGCACAAGCGGCCAACCGCGCGGACAGGCGGTCAGCCGCACAGACAGGCGGACAGCAGCTCCGCGAAGCTCACGTCCTCCCTGGCCACGCCGAACACCTCCGCCCGCAGCAGCACCCGCTCCGCCCAGGCGCGGTGCGGCCGGGCCTCGTTCATCTTGTTGGTGTACGCCGAGCGCAGTACCCCGCCGCCGCCCCGCTCCTGGCGGAGGATGTCGCGGGCGTCGCAGTACTCCTCGTGCGTGACCACGGAGAGCGCGTGCACCGCGGGGACGTGGCTGGGGTGGATGCAGGTCTTGCCCAGCAGGCCGTTGGCCCGGTCGAGTTCGACCTCGCGGATCAGCCCGTCCAGGTCGTGCTCGATGATCCGGCGGCGAACCTCCTCCCCGGAGGCCAGGGCCGTCCCGCCGGAGGCGGTGAACGGGGTGCGGCGCAGCTGCGGCTTGAACATCCGCTCCTGCACCGGGAAGTACTCCCAGACCGGCCCGGTCACGGTGTACCCGGTGCCGTCCGCCCGGCCGAGCACGTTGACCACGTCCCCGATCACCGAGGCGACCAGCGCCACGTCGTACGCGGTGAGGTCGGGCGAGCGGCGCAGCCCGTACGCGGAGCACAGGTCGGTGACACCGAGCCGAACGGCGAGCACCCGCTCGCGGTGCCCGGCGAGCAGCTCGGCGATGCCGAAGAGCTGCTCCCGCCTGGTCTCCAGGTGGGCGAGTTCGGGCGACTCCAGGACGGGCATGGCGAACAGCCGCCGCCCGGTCGCGGCCTCGGCGGCGGCGAGCGCGGCCAGGTAGGCGCCGCCGCCCCCGGGGGTGAACTTGGGCAGCACGAAGCCGCTGAGCAGCGAGACGGCCGGGCCGAGCCGCTCGGCCAGGTCGGCGATCTGGGAGGCCGCGCGAACCCTGATGAAGAGGAGCGGGTGATCCTGTGTGCTGTCGGTGAAATCGTGAACCAGGTCAGCCAACTGCTCGACCAGGTTCCGCTCCCCCGCGTCCACCTCGTGGTCGGCGATCGCGTCCTCCAGGCACAGCACCATCGAAACCACGCCCCGAGCCGCCTGTTTGCGGATGTCAGCGGCCAGTGCGGGCCTGGTGGCGGGGCTGTAGAGGGTGCCGCCGAGGGCGGTGGCGAGCACCGCCGGCTCGCTCTGCGCGGTGAACGTCCTCGGCTGCTCCAGGAACAGCCGGGCTCGGACGTCGTCGGCGAGGTGGCCGAAATGGCGCAAGGTGCTCTCCTCGGGGGTGGACGGCCTCCGGCCAGCGGTTCTACCTGGACGTTTCACCTGGAGGCACCACCGGCGGACTCCCCTCCGCCGGGCCCCCGGGGGCCTTTCGAACGCCCATCGTACGGACGGTTTCCGGCCGTTCCCGGTTCCTGGGCACTGAACTCCCGGAACATCCCGAGGCGTCGGGATCCGCACGGACTCTCACCGGACGACCACCCGACGGTCCTGACACGGAGGCGGCGAAGACGGCGGCAAACCTCGGTCCGGCGCAAGTCTTGGCAAAGTCCACCCCAGCCACCGCGGTCCCGGTCACGTTGTCCGAAGCGGTGGCGAACAGGCAGGATGGTCCGCTATGACGCACGTGATGGCCAAGGGCGCCAACATCGCACTGCCGGCGGCGGCGGTCCGCGCCGTGCTGCGCTGGAGCGCCACGCCCGGTGCGCCGGACGTGGACGCGTCCGCGCTGCTGCTCGGCGCCAACGGCAAGGTCCGTTCGGACGCCGACTTCGTCTTCTACAACCAGCCGCGCCACCCCTCCGGACTCGTGCGCCACCTGCCCAAGCAGCACACCTCCGGCGGCGCCGAGATCATCGACACGGTCGAGGTCGAGCTGGCCAAGCTGCCCGCCGACGTGGACCGGGTGGTGCTGGCCGGCTCCTCCGAGGGCGGGCCGTTCCGGGCCGTCCCGGGGCTGCGGCTGCTGCTGTTCGACGCCACGACCGGTGACGGCGCGACCCCGATCGCCGAGTTCGCGATCGTCGACGCCGAGAACGTCTCCGCGCTGGTCGCGGGCGAGCTCTACCGGCGCAGCGGGACCTGGAAGTTCCGGGCGATCGGCCAGGGCTACACCTCCGGGCTGATCGGCCTGGCCACCGACTTCGGCATCACCGTGGACGACGAGGCGCAGGCCCCCGCGTCCGGGCCGACGCCGCCCCCGGCGCCCGCGTCCACCGCCGGCCCCACCGGCGCGGTCGACCCGCGCGCCACCCCGCTGCCGGAGCAGCGCCCGGCGGTCCGACCCGAGCCGGGCACCTTCACCCTGTCCCCGGCCGTCCCGACGCCCCAGCCCCCGGCCCAGCCGCAGCACGCCCCGGCACCGGCCGCGAGCGGCCCGGCGACCCCGCCGCCACCCACGGCGCCGCCGACCATGACTCCCCCGCCGGCGGCCCCGCCCACCGCGCCCCCGAACGTCCCGCCGGCCCCGCCCGCGCCGCCGACCCGGCCGGGCACCGGCTACGGCTACCCCCAGCCGCAGCCCGGCACCGGGTACGGCTACCCGCAGCAGCAGCCCGCGACCGGCTACGGCTACCCGCAGCCCAACCAGCCGTACCCGCCCGCACCGCCGGCCCCGCAGCCGGGCACCGGCTACGGCTACCCCCAGCCCAACCAGCCGCACCAGCCCGTCCCGCCGCAGCCGCACCCGGGCGCGAGCTACCCGCCGCACCAGCCCGGCACCGGCCAGCAGCCGCCCGTCCCGCCGCAGCCCCCGGTGCAGGCCCCCGCCGGCGAGGAGTTCGCCCTCCCGCCGCAGGGCCCGCAGTTCCAGCCCCGCTAGCCGGCACTCGCCGCAGGGCCCGCAGTCCGAGCCCCGCCGGCTGGCACACCCCCGACGGCGGGGCCGCCGTGAACGGCCCCGCCGCGAGGCTCAGTCCCCCGGCTGGTTCTTGTACCCCCGCTGCCACTGCATCCCGAACCCGTACAGCCGGTCGATGTCCGCCTGGAACCCGTTGACGTACCGCACCTCGCGGCGCACCGTCAGCTGGTTGTCCCCCGCGTTCTCGATCAGCACCACCGCGCAGGAGCGCGCCGACCGGGCCCGCTCGTCCAGCTTGATCTCGATCCGCGGCCCGGTCTGCGGCACGATCGTTATCACCGCGTGGGTCTGTTCGAAGGCCGGGGTCCCGTCGTAGATGTAGACGAAGATCAGCAGCCGCTTGAACTTGTCCTTCTTCTCCAGGTTGACGTACATCGTCTCGCCGGACGGCGCCCCGTACTGGTCGTCGCCGCTGAGCTTGATGTACGGCGGCTCCCGCAGGTCGCCGAAGAACCCGCCGAGCGGCTGCACCACGCCCCGGCTGCCGTCCGAGAGTTCGTACATGCAGGCCAGGTCGAGGTCGACGTTCAGCTGCTCGTTGCTCCCCGGCGAGTCCGGCTCCAGCGGGCTGAGGATCCGGGGGCTGAAGAAGCGCTTGACGCTCTCCCGGGTGCTCGGCCGGACGGCGCCCGAGCGCATGGTCCAGTGCAGGTTGACGTAGAGGTAGCCGGTGGTGGCGGCCGAGCCGGTGATCGCGTGCTGCGGCGCCGACTTGGTGAGTGTGACCTTGTGCAGCGCGCCCGGGTTGTCGAAGGTGTAGCTCTTGTCCCCGCGCAGGTACTCCCAGATCGAGACCATCCCGTCCTCTCCCCCTTCCTCCGTCCGGCGATCTGACGATCCACCGGTCGACGATCCGCCGGTCCATGATCGGGCATCACTCCGGCCGGCGGATACCAGAACCTCCCATTCCCCTACCCCACAGGACGGTTCACGCCCATCCTCGACGCGAACCGGTGGGTCGATTGGCCCGTGGAAGCCGCCCTCCCGTAACATTCCGCCCCTTCGGACGCGATATCGTCTAGCCGCACAGGTGTCCCGTCCGCCCCTGCGCGGGCGGCTGGGGACGCCGTGCGGAGACGAACTACGCGTCAGGCAGTGCCCGCACGGCTGGACCTGACCGCCTGTGTCGCCCTGTGAACCTGTCCCCTGCGGAAACCCGAGGCCCGACCCGCAATGAACCTGACCTCCATACAGTTGGTCTGGACCGTCGTCGGCGGCGTAGCCCTGCTGTTCGTCGCCGTCCTGCTGGCGACGCTGCGCTTCAAGAGCACGAAGAAGGACGAGGCGGCCGACTCCTGGGAGCGCAGCGAGGAGCGCCGCCGCCGCAAGGAGATGATCTACGGCATCGCCTCCTACACCCTGCTGTTCGTCTGTGCCGGTGTCGCGGCCGCGCTGTCCTTCCACGGCCTGGTCGGCTTCGGCACCGAGAACCTCGGCCTGTCCGGCGGCTGGGAGTACCTCGTCCCGTTCGGCCTGGACGGCGCCGCGATGTTCTGCTCGGTGCTCGCCGTGCGCGAGGCCAGCCACGGTGACGCCGCGCTCGGCTCCCGCCTGCTGGTCTGGGTGTTCGCGATCGCCTCGGCCTGGTTCAACTGGGTGCACGCCCCGCGCGGCCTGGGCCACGCCGGCGCCCCGCAGTTCTTCTCCGGCATGTCGATCTCGGCGGCGATCCTGTTCGACCGCGCGCTCAAGCAGACCCGCAAGGCCGCGCTGCGCGAGCAGGGCCTCGTCCCGCGCCCGCTGCCGCAGATCCGCATCGTCCGCTGGCTGCGCGCCCCGCGCGAGACCTACGCCGCCTGGTCGCTGATGCTGCTGGAGAACGTCCGCAGCCTGGACGAGGCGGTCGAGGAGGTGCGCGAGGAGCGCCAGGCGAAGCTGGACGCCAAGGTCCGCGCCCGCACCGCCGACCGCCGCGAGCGCGCCGAGCTGAAGGCCATCTCCCGCCAGGGCGGCATGCTCGCCCGGGCCCGCGGCGGGCGTCAGGTGCCCGCGCTCACGGCGGCCGGAGACGGCCCGAGCGCTACGGAGCCTGCCCTAGCCGCCAGGGACGACAGCGCCACCTCCACCTCGAAGACCTCCACCGACCGGTTCACCGGCGACTCGTTCAAACCGGCCGCCCTGGACACCGGCCGCCACCCCCGGGCCGCGGTGGGCTCCTCCTACTCCTCCTCGTCCTACTCGTCCTCGACGTACTCCTCGTCGGACTACTCCTCGTCGGACTATTCCTCGTCGGGCTACTCCTCGTCGGACTACTCCTCGTCGGCGTACTCCTCGTCGACCGGCGACTCCGCCTCGACCCGTCGCAGCTCGACCGTCGACCTGACGGCCGACGACGACACGCTGTCGATGCCGAAGCTGGACTCGCTGGAGCGCAAGCTGCGCGCGATCGAACAGCAGCTGGGCTGACGGACCCCGCACCACGGGAACAACGCGAACGGCCGCCCCCGGAATCCCGGAGGCGGCCGTCGTGCTTGCCCGGCGGGCTACTTGCTGCCGACCAGTTCCTTCTCCTCCGCCGCACCCTCACGCCGGTTGCGCAGGATGGACGACCCGAGCGCCAGCCCGATGAAGGCGACCCCGATCAGGCCGGTGACGATCTCCGGGATGTGGTACTTGATCCCGACCAGCAGGATCACCGCCAGCGCGCCGATCGCGTAGTGGGCACCGTGCTCCAGGTAGACGTAGTCGTCCAGGGTGCCCTTGCGGACCAGGAAGACGGTCAGCGAGCGGATGTACATCGCGCCGATGCCGAGGCCCAGGGTGATCTGGAAGATGTCGCTGGAGATGGCGAACGCGCCGACCACGCCGTCGAAGGAGAACGACGCGTCCAGCACCTCCAGGTAGAGGAACAGGAAGAACGCGGCCTTGCCGGCCACCTGGACGATCGACTTGCCGGCCTTCTCCTCCTCCTCCTCGCGCTCGGCCTCCTCCTCCAGCCCCGATTCGAAGATCGAGGAGAGGCCGCCGACCGCCAGGTAGGTGATCAGGCCGAGCACACCGGCCAGCAGAACGGTTTCAGCGTGCTCCGCGGCGAAGAAGCGGGAGGCCAGCACCAGCGCGACCAGGGCGACGACGCTGGACAGGGCGTCCAGCTTGCCGACCTTCTCCAGCGGACGCTCCAGCCAGCTCAGCCAGTTGTGCTCCTTCTCCTCGAACACGAAGTCGAGGAAGATCATCAACAGGAAGACGCCACCGAAGGCCGCGATGGCCGGGTTGGCCGCCTCCAGGTACTGGCCGTAGGTGAGGCCGTCGTGGGTCTTGTCGGAGTGCAGCGCGAGGTCGATCACCGTCGCCGGGTTGAGCTTCGCGGTCAGGCCGACGACCAGCAGCGGGAAGACCAGCCGCATGCCGAAGACGGCGATCAGCACACCGACCGTCAGGAAGATCTTCTGCCAGTACGGGTTCATCCGCTTCAACACCGTGGCGTTGACCACCGCATTGTCGAAGGAGAGGGAGATCTCCAGGATGGAGAGGATCAGCACGATGCCGAAGCCTTGGGCTCCCCAGAGCAGTCCGGCCGCGATCAGGCCGATGGCGGTGATCGCGAACGACCAGCCGAATGTGCGGAGGAACACGGGAGTTGGCTACCTTTCGGGATTCTGGCCGTGCCGGGGTCGGCCTCGTCCCGAGGCGCCTGACCGGGCCGGAGCCCGGTCAGGTCACCCCCGCACTGCCCTCTGTTCTCATGATCGTTGGTCGGGTGCGATAAGTCCGATTTATTCCCTCACTGTACGTTGACGCCGAAGTCGAGCGCGATTCCGCGCAGGCCGGAGGCGTAGCCCTGGCCCACCGCGCGGAACTTCCACTCACCCGCGTACCGGTACAGCTCGCCGAAGATCATCGCGGTCTCGCTGGACGCGTCCTCGGACAGGTCGTAACGCGCGATCTCCTGGCCGTCGAGGGAGTTGACGACCCGGATGTAGGCGTTGCGGACCTGGCCGAAGTTCTGCAGCCGGGCCTCGGCCTCGTAGATCGAGACCGCGAAGACCACCTTGTCCGCCTGCGCCGGAACCAGCTCCAGGTTGACCAGGATCAGCTCGTCGTCACCCGTCTCGTCGCCGCCCACGAGGTTGTCGCCCTGGTGCTCCACCGAGCCCTCGGGGCTCTTGAGGTTGTTGTAGAAGACGAAGTACTCGTCACCGAGCACTCGCCCGCCACCGCAGATCAGGGCGCTCGCGTCGAGGTCGAACGGCGCGCCCGTGGTCGAACGGGCGGACCAGCCGAGGCCGATCTGGACCTGCGTCAGGTTCGGTGCAGCCTTGGTGAGCGAGACGTTCCCGCCCTTGGCGAGCGTGACCACCATGGTGTTCTTCCTCCCTTGCTTCTCCCGGGGCGCGCCTTACAGGTGTAGTCCCCCGCGGCCCCGGCCGGCCCGCTTTGGCCGGCTGAACTTCCTGAACTCACATCCTCGCAGCGCACCGGGCCCGGACGAAGCCGGGGCGGGGGGGCGGGGGGGGGGGGGGGGGGGGGCGCCCGCGGGGGGGGGGGGGGGGCGGGGGGGGGCGGGGGGGGCCGCCGTGGGGAGCGCGAGGCGGGGGGCGGGCGCGCCCC